>JAKJFI010000063.1 GCA_022704985.1 Candidatus Omnitrophota bacterium
TACACTTGACATATTCAGGAACGCTCTTGGAAATTACGTTATTAGAAGAGCCGTTATGAACAGTTTTATTCTCGGGATACTGGTTGTCATATCCACAACAGCGATAGGATTCCCGCTTGCACTTGCTTTCGCCAGGTACCGTTTCCCGGGAAAAAACTTCCTGCGTCCGCTCTTCTTTCTGCCGCTGATAGCGAGCCCGTTTGTGGGAGCTATAGGAATGATGCAGGTACTCTCCAGATTCGGCAGTCTCAACCTGATGCTTTTCCACGCGGGCATAATAAAACATCCTGTATCATGGCTCGGTTCCGGCTTTGCAGGCATATTCCTGATGCTGACGCTTCATCTTTATCCGATAATGTTTCTGAATCTTTCCTCTGCGCTGAACAATTTCGACATATCCGCCGAGGAAGCGTCTTATAACCTTGGAGCCGGAGCCATGCAGACCTTCCGAAGGATTACCTTCCCCCTGATGCTTCCGGGGTATTTCGCCGCGGCATCCATAATTTTCATATGGGCGCTCACCGACCTCGGCACACCCCTTGTCTTCGAGTACAGAGACCTTATCTCCGTTCAGATTTTCAACGGTATAAAAGATATGAACACCAATCCACAGGGCTATGCGCTTGTGCTGCTCGTTGTCCTGATAACCTTCTTTCTTTTCGCAGTAACCAAAAAACTACTCGGGAAAAGACCTTATGCAACCGGCAGAACCGCTGCAAGCGTCAACGAAAAGAAGCTGTCGGGGAAACATCTCCTTTTGCTTTACATATCTATGGGACTTCTCCTGTCCGTAAGCCTGCTGCCTCACGCAAGCATTATATTAAGTTCCATCTCAAAAAAATGGTTTTTCACCGTTTTTCCTTCGGAATATACCGGACAATTTTACAAAACCGTCTTTTCGCATCACCTTACCAAGACGGGCATCTTCAACAGTATCTTCCTAAGCTCCGCAAGCACGCTCGTTGACCTTGTCCTCGGGTTCACGATAGGGTTCATCCTTGCGAGGACCACATTGAAAGGGAGAAACCTGCTTGACCTTCTGGTTATGCTGCCTCTTGCGATACCCGGCATAGTCATGGCGTTCGGATATTTTTCACTCTTCTCCAATACCGTCCTTGATCCGCAGAAAAATCCCATCATACTTCTTATCATCAGTTACAGCATACGCCGACTCCCTTACCTGGTAAGAAGCACATATTCTTCTTTCCAGCAGCTTAGCGAGTCCGTCGAAGAAGCATCATACTCTCTCGGAGCCGACACGCTGACAACGTTCAGAAGAATCACTTTCCCTCTGATAAGCCCCGGCCTCTTCGCAGGAGGGATTCTTGCCTTCTCCTTTTCCGTGATGGAGGTCAGCAGCAGCCTCATCCTTGCGGTGAAAGAACGATACTACCCGATTGCAAAAGTCATTTATACCCTCGCAGGAAGGGTCACGGACGGACCTTACGTCGCCTGCGCAATGGGTGTCATGGGAATGTTTCTTGTAGGACTGTCTTACTATCTCTCATCAAGAATGGTTTCAAAAAGAATCGGAGAATTTTTCCGCCTTGGCTGATAGGAAGAAGCAAAGAGGCTTACTGCGAATGTATGCCGATAAAGCTGAAGGCGCAGCCAACACTATCCGGATAAAATCATTTTGCTGTCAGCGGAATTTCCAGCCTTCGTCCAGCATAGCCAGATAGTTTTCCACGGGCACAAAATCAGCAATACTGTTTCCGGAACCCAGGGCATAACCGCCGTCCCGCCCGAGTTCGGAGATAAGAAAACGTGTGTGGGCCCGTACCTTTTCCACAGCACTGCGGGTAAGCAGGTCAACGTCAAATCCGCCGAGAACCGCTACGCGGCTTCCATACCTCTTCTTGAACTCAACAACCGGCATAACTGCATCCTCATAAGAATGTTTCGCATCTATGCCTACGAATTCTATAATGTCTTCCATGACCTCTGCCAGCTGTCCGCAGGAATGAAGAATACAGGGCTTACCGTGAGAATGTATGATATCAGCAAGCTTCTTGTGCAGAGGAAACACAAACTCCCTCAAGTCATTCGGAGAAATTAGCGTGTGCATCTTGTAGCCAAGGTCATCGCTTATCACAACCGCTCCGACATTATCAATTTTCGCCATGCCATCGTACATGACTGAATACAAATATCCTATCCTATCGAAGATATCGTGAAGAAGCTTCCTGTCGTCAACGAGAAGATAGCAGAGCATTTCATAACCGCACAATTCCTCCGCGCATTCAAATATCCCGCCGGTCTGGCCTATCATTTTCATACCTTCGGGCAGAAGCGGAGAAACCGTCTCAAAATCGTTATAGGTTATCTCATCGACCGACGGCCATCTATAACGCTCGAATGTCTCCCTGTCGGTAATCGGGTACTTTCCACGCCTGTCAACCAGAGAACCCTTTTCCATCGGCATTGAAGACCAACAGGGAATGTAATCATAACCCAGACGATAGTAAAACTCCAGAGTATCCTTCCGGCCGGAAACCTTTTTACCCGTTACCTTTTCTACGACCGGGGTGTTGGCAAAAAGCTCGTAGAAGGGGACATATTCCGGCTTGCCATCCCGCCACAGCACTTTCAACAACTGTTTGAAATCAGGATTGGGTTTAATAGATAAACTATCCAGACAGCCTGCCATTGACTACCTCCTCTTTATTTGTTGTACCTGCCGAATTCCTTTGCCGCTGAATACATCGCCTCGTAGGAATTCTGGAAATCAATCTTCGCTTTTAGAAAACAACCAATGTCCTCTCTTTTCATAATATCCGACATAGCTTGCTCGGAATTTAACTCTTCACCTTCTTTTTCATTTTAAGCACCGGGGTTATTGCCAATTTCCTGCCTGTTGTCATCAGTGATTTCAGATTGGCAAATTCCAACATGACCGGAAACCGTTTGCCCACCGGCAGTATATCAAATTTCTTATGCGGCTCCAGCCGGTACCAGTATGCCGTTGACAAAAAATCATTGGCAGTATGATTTCCATGACCCTGCACAATCCTCTCAGTAATCCCCCCATTCATTTTATCTCCAAATTCCGTTGCATGTGCTTTTTCCCTGCATCTCTCTAATCATAGCATACCCCTGGAAAGTTTCAAGCTTAACCTTAACATGGAAAAGTATTTTCGCGCATCTCTTGACAAGCGGTGGCACGTTCTGTATAATCGTAACACTTACCTAAAAAAGGAGGATGTATGAAACGAACAAAAAGTGATAGGAAAGGGGGATTTACCCTCATTGAACTGCTGGTAGTGGTGGCTATAATAGCCATCCTTGCAGCAATGCTTCTGCCGGCGCTGTCGCAGGCACGGGAACGGGCAAGGGCGGCGGTATGCATGAGCAACATGAAACAGGTGGGTATCGCCTTTGAGATGTACAAGAATGACTTTGATTCGCTCTATCCTGACAATCCAAACTGGAAATCCAAACTCTGGCAGTATGTGTCCGCCGAGACGCGTGATAAAATATCCAAGTGTCCGAGCAGACCTCAAATCACCAAATGGTTCTGGGGACAGGGATATAACGTCGGTTCCCACAGCTATCCCGGTTTTGTCGGAAAAAGAGAGGGGCAGATACGCAATCTCCCCAACAAAATAATCCTGCTGGACTGGGGAAGACCGTCGGATGGAAGGGGCGGATGCAATGCAGGACCTCCCTATTCCAATGATGGTACCTTAAGTCCTGACCTGATGGAGGCATCCAATGGTTCCACATCACACTGGGCTGTCGTGAGAGTTCACTCCGGAGGCGGAAATCTGCTTTTCGGCGATGGGCATGTTGAATGGAAAAAACCGGAGGATTATCATAGCAACGCTGACGGCACCGGAGCCCAAGGAACAGTGATATCTCCTAACTGGCGCAAATACTGGGATACAAGCTATTAAGAGAATTACTCCCCTTACCCTGTCCTCTCCCGGAAGGGAAAGGACAGGGTGAGGGATGCATTACGTGTATCTCCCTAAGGAGAATAGATGAGAAAGCATATAATCCTTTTGTGGGTTTTTCTTATGGCGGCCGGGATTGCGCGGGGACAGGACATCGTCGCAACAACAAGCGTTATTTCTTCGGTGGTTAAAGATATAACGGGAGACAAAATACGTGTACAAACACTCGTCCCGCCAGGTTCATGCCCCGGACATTTTGATTTAAAAATCAGCCACTTGAAGATAATCGAGAAATCCGGCATTCTTTTCGCACACGGTTACGAAGAATACCTTGGAGAAATACGCCAGTCCATAAAAAATCCACGTTTTTCTCCTTCCATAATTAAGATTGAAGGTAATTGGCTCGTCCCCGCATCACAGAAGGAAGCCTATGAAAGAATCACGAAAATCCTGTCCGAAAGATACCCGGAACACAGCAGTTGCTTCGAGAGCAACAGAAAACTGGCTGAAGATGCCATAGATATCACGGACAGGATTGTAAAAAAGCTTATCCAGGAGAAAAAACTCTCCGGGATGAAAGTAGTATGCAACAACCACATCAAAGAGATGCTTGAATATGCCGGTTTTAACGTTGCCGCAACTTACGGACGCAAGGAAGAATTAACCCCTTCATTAATAAGAAATCTTATATATACATGCAAAAAGGAGCGCGTACAGCTGGTAATAGACAACATCCAGGCAGGTCCGGATACCGGCAAGGTTTTTACTGAAGAACTCCGCATACCGCATGTTGCAATATCAAACTTTCCAGGCGCATTACAGGGAACACCGACACTTCGACAGACTCTGTACGAAAACATAACGAGAATAGTGCGCGTCTATGAAAACAAAAATAAGACTGATTGACGTATCGGTCGGCTATATGACCGAAACCGTGATAAAAAACCTTTCCCTTGACATACAGGAGGGAGAACTCACCGGCATATTTGGACCTAACGGAGCAGGCAAGACAACACTCCTGTGCGCAGTAAACAAACTGGCAGAAGTTTCCAAAGGAAAAGTACTGATAGACAATATTGAATTCACTCCGTTCAACGAGAATAGTTTGAGGAGGAAAATCGGCTATGTGCCCCAGCACTTTAACGTGGACCCCAAACTGCCGGTGATTTCAGAAGAAGTGGTTCTGATGGGAAGATGCGGTAAAATCGGTCTGTTTCATTTTGCAGGGGCAAGAGAGAAACAGCTTATGGCGGACATTGCAGATATGCTTGGCATGCATCATCTGTTAAAGAAGCCTTTCGGACAACTGTCCGGCGGAGAAAGAAAAAAAATACTGATAGCAAGGGCGCTTATCCAGGAACCCGAAATTATGCTGTTGGATGAGATTTTCGCATGGCTTGATATAGATATGATAGCCGCTTTCACCGAGATAATAAAACAGACCCATCTGAAGAATCACATGACAACGCTGATAGTATCCCATGATGTAAACATAATAAAACAATTGTGCGAAAGAGTCATTTGGATGGAAAAAGGAAAGATAATATTCAACGGCAGCAGAGAATCGTTTTTCAAAAGGCTTGAGATAAATGATGGAATTAATTAAATTCGCATTCTTCCAGAAGGCGATGATTGCATGCCTGTTCGCAGGTATCGCATGCGGCATCGCGGGGGTCTGGATAGTCACGATGAAAATATCCTTTATAGGAGTTGCGGTATCGCACGCCGCCTTTGCAGGCGCCCTGCTTGCGGTTTTGCTGGGCAGCCCCGTAATACTTTTTTCTTTCATATTCAGCCTGTTCGCCTGCGCCGTGCTGGGTCCATTGTCCGACAGGGGGCAACTTCATCCGGAAACCTCCATCGGGATTATTTTTTCTTCAACCCTCGGACTCGCTTTTCTCTTCATGGGGC
>JAKJFI010000064.1 GCA_022704985.1 Candidatus Omnitrophota bacterium
CTCAGGGGAGAGGGGCAGGGTGAGGGGGTTGTTTCCCGCTATCTTATCTATGATTTCCGTTGACGACTGCCTTGATATGACCTTTCCGCAGTCCGGGCAGTGCGGTATTCCCGTTCTTGCGTAAAGAAGCCGCAGGTAGTCGTAGATTTCCGTGGTGGTGGCAACGGTCGAGCGCGGGTTGGATGCGGCCTTACGCTGTTCTATGGCGATGGCAGGCGGCAGTCCGGTGATGTGGTCGACGTCCGGCTTTTTCATCTGCTCGAGGAATTGGCGCGCGTATGCAGAAAGGCTCTCTATGTAGCGCCGTTGTCCTTCAGCGTAGAGGGTGTCGAACGCGAGAGAGGATTTTCCGGAGCCGGAAATGCCGGTGATAACCACCAGTTGATTGCGTGGGATGTCAATGTCTATATTCTTGAGGTTATGCTCTTTTGCGCCGCGGATGCTGATGAGTTTGGGTTCCATAACCCTGTATTATACCCTTTTTTCCATGTATCGTGCATAACCAGATTGATTTCATCCGTACAGCGGTGTTGGCATCGTCGTCAGCTTCGTCAACATATGTTCCACAACAGTATGCCTCCAGCTTGCCGCCTTGCTATCCGGCGAACTGAATCTGGTGTTTTTCCGAACTGAACATGGGAGGATTTATAAGGAGGGTTTGTTCTTCAGCCGTACCCCGGTCACAAAGGGAACAGGGGGCGCTTTCCTGTATGCGGGGTCGGTGGACTTAGCCCAGAGCGTTATCTTTACGAAGGTTGCCGTCTTGCAGTCATCCGCGGACAAAGGTATATTGAGCTTGTTTCCCGCGGAGTTGTAGTACTCAAATTTTGTCTGATGGGATGTGTCATCAACAAGGAGTCTAATCACGCCTTTCGGGTCAATGGATATAAAATCTCCTCCGTCCCATGAAATCTGCAGGGTCGATTCGGATGTGGTGTTATCTGTAAGTATCGCCGCGACCATCGGGGTAGAGCCTTTCCTTGCAACGAGAATAGTTGTTTCGGAAAGGGTGGATGCGTCAAGTCCGGTCTCGATTGACGTGGCATCTATCAGCCCCCAGGAATTGGACTCCCCGTAGGTCAGTATATCTGTCATTCGGGATAGCGCCTGCTGTATCTCGCTGTTTACCACCACAATCCTGCGGATTCTCGCCGCGCGGGTGTAGAGGAAGGTGATGAGTCCGAACGCTATGACGAGTACAATCATCGCCACCATCAGTTCAATCATTGTAAATCCGTGCTTTCTTTTTTCCATTTATATTTTCCCTCCTTGTTCTTCTCTCCCCTCTATGGAGGAGGAAACAAGTGGGGGTGATGCTAAAACATCCCGTCCCTTGATATCACGATAGAATCCTGCAAGACGATTGAATTATCCTTTCTCCTCAACACGTACACGTCAACCCTGTGTTTTATTGCTATGTCGGTATCTGGAACAGTAGGCTCCTCAAGAAAAACGCCCGCCCTGTCATACCTGAAATCGTACCGCCTGACGATAAATTTATTCTGAAGTTCCTTTGGCTCCGGCGTCCAGTCGCCCCCGTCGTTTACAGGGTCAACGGTAACATGGTTTTTATAGTTTCCGTCTATCGGTCTGTCCCCGAATCTGCTCTGCCTGTCGTGGTAAACCGGCGGGAACTCTATGTTGCGCACGTCCTCAATTGTATATTGCGAGAGCGCGTTGGCTACAAGCAAATCATTTGCTTTGTCAAGGATGTTGAGGTTTGCGGCCATGAGTAGAAGCACCGTGCCCAGTACAATGGCTATAAGGCATATGGCGACAACCAGCTCCAGTAGGGTGAAGCCCCGTTTTCTTACCACTTGACCTCCCAGCTGCCGGGCACCGGCACGTATCTCCTTCTTCCTCCGACGAAACCTTTGTATTCCCATGAGTTGCGATAGGCGCCCGGTTCATAGATAATAGTGGAGCTATTGCCGATGGCCAGAGCGCCTCCTGCAATCAGAATCCCCGTTATTGTCTGAGTGTTGTCGTTAAGCGTTATATTTTTGTAGGAGTAGATACTTCCCCTCAGGAAAAAATTGTTCGCATTAATATTGACGTTGGAAGATGCCCCTGAAAAGTTGACTATGGCAAATTGGTCAGGCGGGTCCTTGGCAAAGGTTATTTCAATAGAAGGATTTGATATATTTACCGTGCCGTTGACAGCGCATACCAGTATTGCCGCTTTCTGGTTTTCGCCTATAGTGATTGTTACCGGTCTGGATATGTTTATATTGCCAGTGACGCCGCCTGAATTAAAAGGATGAACGATTATGGCGGCGTCGTACAGTGAACCGGTCGCATTTATTGTATGAGCTCCGCCGGTGAAACGAATCTCATGATTCTTCGGTGGAAATTCACCGCTGGCGACAATACAGCCGTTTATTATGAGGTTAGCGCCTACGGTTATACTTCCATGAGAAAGCAGATTACCGTCGAGCACGGTTGTAGGGTCGGATATTGTAATATCCCCATTTGCGACGATATCTCCATTGTTGATTGCTATTGGACCGTCTATAGTTATTTTTCCCTGGGAAACCATGTCGTGCGTTATTTGAGTTTGGGATGTGCCGCTTATGTTTATGTCGTTAGTGCAGATTGCCGTTTCTGTTATCGTGTTTCCATTAAGGTTTAAGTCGGCGCCTCTCACAGCCAAACTGCCTGTTATCGTGTGACCCGCCGCAATAGTGAAAGATTTTCCTGGCCCCACATGAAAAACGCTACCATTCGTAGCGGTAGTTATGGATTTATTTATAGAAATGTCCTCCGTTGATTTAAAATAACCGTTTATTATGATATTGCCGGCATTAGGTGGAACTTCTGCGCTTGCCTCAACAATGATATTTTTGCCGGCAGAACTGAAGTCTTCCGGGTTAAGGCCGTCTTTGGTTCTCCCGAAAAGGTACTGGGTTCCGTCCCAGTAAACGCCGTTATCCAGATTGTTAACAGGGTATCCTAATGGGTATGTGGCATTAACCAAATTTCCAACGTTGTTGTACGTGTCCGTGTCCGCATCTGTGTCAGGGTCGAGAGCAGGATTCGGAGTAGTAAAATGGCAGACTTCTGTTTCAAAGCGCACTATATCGTCCGGAATAGTATCTGTTTCAGTCCACGTGGCTTGTGTCCACGAAGAAGGGAAAGGTGAAGGTTTAGGGGTTGAGGTTGTTATATTGCCTTTTATGTTTATGCCCGGAGATATTGGCGTATAAAGATTTACTATATCTGAATAGACAGTCTTCTTATTCAGCGCCTCTGAAATACCCTGTAAATAGTGCTTGAGTTTTTCACCTTCAGTGTTTGCGCCTTTAAGTGCCACGGAGATGGTTGCGCTTCTTCCTCTATAAGAGCCTGTGGATATTATGGTGTCTGAATTGATATCTCCGGTTAATTCCATGCGAACACTGCATTTTGCTCCGGGTATATTGGTGGGATTAAAAATAGCAGCTAATTTGTCGTTTTTCCAATCGCCTGTTTCCGAGCCGCAGAAAAATGGATTAGAACTTTGGGGATAATTTTCAGTATGGTATCCCTTGTAGTTCATCCAGTAGAGGACGTCCTGTATGCCCGCTTCGGCTATCTCGAGGGCGGTGGCCTTGTCGCTGTAGTGATGCGCCCTTCTTATGGCGGTGGTGGAGGAGATTATAACGGCGAGGATGAGGGATGAGAATATGATAACCATGACAAGCACCATTATTATAGCAAGGCCGTCAGAGCCCTTCTTTTTTCCCGGTCGTATCATGTCCTTTCCTCAAAGGCATTATACCATGGAAGCCATTTTTTGGCAAGTTGAATCCTGAGCCCCGCATTGTCATTGCGAGGAGCGAAGCGATGCGGCAATCTCATCCTGCCGGCGCGGCGGCAAATGTTTATCATGCAGACTGGGAAAGGCGAAACGCGTCGGACCGCTCGGCGTCGGGCAATGGACAATTGCCGGGCAATGTGGTATAAATTACAGAATATGAATGAAAAACTTTTTATCGTCTGTGTGAACTTTTTCTCATCCGGTGAAGAAGTTGACGACCTCCTGAAGGAAAACGGATGAAGAAAACCTTTCTGTCGCCGTCAACGCTGAATCTCTATCGGGAGTGTCCCAGGTGTTTTTATCTGCACATGAAGCACGAGATAAAACGTCCGAGGGGGCCTATGCCTTCCATAGCGATAGGACTGGACAGCGTCTTCAAGAAGTATTTTGACTATTACCGTTCTATGGGGGAATTGCCGCCCGACCTGAAGAATGATATGAGCGGGCGACTGATACAGAAACTGAAGCCCACCTATTACCATGACATAAAACCCGGTTACTGCATACTTGGAAAGCTTGACGACTGCCTCGTGACGGACGAGGGAGTCCATGTGCCGCTTGACCACAAGACGAGAGCCAGCCCTGCCAGGGACGTCCATCCCGCGTATCAACTGCAGATGGAGGTGTATTGTATTCTTCTTGACGGCAACGGCCTGAAGGCGGGAGACCGGGCGTACCTGCTTTACTATTATCCGGTGCACGTCGATCCGGATGATGGCGCGGAAAAAATAGGGTTCGGCCTGGACATAAAAAGGGTGGACGTGAATACCGGGTATGCCGTACGGGTAATTGAGGACGCGATAAAATGCCTGGAATCGCCGAAGTTTCCTGAATCTTCTCCGGAGTGCGAGTACTGCGCATGGGTTGACAATGCAGGAGCAAAATGGCCTGTTTTAAAAGCAGGAGACAGAGCTGAAGAAGAACCGGCGGGGAAAAAGGAAGAGCCGCCTCAGGAAGAAGAGGAACATAAGGACACCCTCTTTTAGATAGATGGAGAATTTATATACCAGAGCAAGGCGGTTTGCTGAAGAGAAGGGTATCGTACGGGAGGGAGATGTTATCCTTGTTGCGCTGTCCGGCGGGCCTGATTCCGTATTCCTTTTCCATTTCCTTGTTTACCTGTCCGGGAAGATTGATATTACAGTCAAAGCCGCCTACGTCCATCACCATTTGAGGAAGGAGGCGGACAGTGAGCTGGAGTTCACGCGGGAACTTGCGAAATCGCGCTCAATCCCATTTTTTTTCCGGAATATAAGGATAAAGGGAAAGACCGGCATTGAGGAACAGGCTCGTAAAAAGAGATATGCGGCGCTCTATTCCGTGGCGAAGAAGGCGGGATGTAACAGGATAGCGGTCGGCCATACCCTTGACGACCAGGCGGAGACGGTTGTCATGAGGTTTATTAAAGGCACTGGACTTGCGGGCCTGCGGGGCATACTTCCGGAGAAACATCTCTTCATGAAGCGCGACATATCTGTGATACGTCCCCTGCTGTGCCTTGAGAAGAATGAAATCCTTAAAGCGCTGGAGAAAACGGGAAAGGAGTACAGGATAGACAGGTCGAATTTCACTGAGGATTTCCTTCGCAATCGCATACGCTCGGAAGTATTGCCGCTTCTGCTGGAGTACAACCCGCAGTTGAAAAAACAGGTTGCGCAGATGTCTTTCCTCGTACAGGACGACTTTGCGTTTATGGAGAAACATTCGGCAAGGGCGCTTGCAGGGATTCTTGACGATTCCGGCAGGAATATCGATGTCAGGGCATACCGGAAACTGGACATTGCAATCAGGCGAGCAGTCACCGCATTGCTTATAGAAAGAATCACCGGCGGTCACTACCGCTCTTTTAACCGCATCAGCAAAATCACCCGCTACCTCGACAGCACCCCAAGGAAAAAGATAGGGATAAAGGACATCATCAGGCTGTAATCCTGTCAGTGTTCGTTTCCGGTCTTCTTTTCCTGCAGGAGAAAGCGCGCTTCTTCCGTTTTCATGGCAGGAGAA
>JAKJFI010000065.1 GCA_022704985.1 Candidatus Omnitrophota bacterium
GTACACCGCCCCCGGGATGAAAACCACCTTATTTCCCGTCCTGCCGACAGCCCATTTTTTGGGAAATGCGATATCCGTTATCTCTATCTCGACTTCGGGCAGCAGAAACCTGTTCAGAAGCTTCTTCAGCCTGTTGACAGGCAGTCCCACTATATTGTCATAATCTCCCTTGATTTTTTCCACGAACCTGTCGCCTATTTCCTGTATTGCATAGGCGCCTGCCTTGTCCATGTATTCGTTACCCGACAGGTATCCCTCAATATCCTCTTCAGTGAGCTTCCTGAACTGCACCCGTGAAATTTCATAGCCGGTAAGCAGTCTGTTCTCCAGCTTCTGATAGACCGCCAGCCCCGTTATAACCTTATGCCTCGTACCGGAAAGCATCCCCAGTATCCTTTCAGCGTCTCCCCGGTCTTTCGGCTTGCCTATAATCTCCCTCTCCAGCGCAACGACGGTATCCGCGCCTATGATTATATCCTGCGGATGCCGGTCACCCACATCTTTTGCTTTCATTACCGCGGCTTCCACCGCAAATTTTACAGGGTCTGCCTCTTTGATAATGCTTTCATCCACACTGCCGGGAACTACGGTGAAATCTTCCATAATCTTCTTCAGCAGTTCAAACCGCCTCGGTGACTTTGACGCCAGTATTATTCTCATATCTTTCTCTCTAATCCTCTTATTGTAATCACGCGCTATCCGGACAACTGCTGAAGCGGGCGTGAACGGTCCCCGGCGTATTATTGCGGGTACGCGAAGCAATTCTCCAGGTGCAGACCGGCTCACATCCCTTGCGAAGAAAGCCGTTCGGTGCCGCGGTCAACATCAGATTAAATTCGGTATCAGTTGTTGGGGAAAATCGTCTGCTCCTTACTCTTCAATCCCTCTATTCTGCCCATGAGGATGTCTTTCTTCTCATTAAACTGCGACATGTATTTCTTGTCGAGGGGATATGACGGCGGCATCTTAAGTGCGAGAAAATTCAGGAACTTGCCGCCCTTCTGGATACGGAAATCCAGGTGGGGTCCCGTTGACACGCCGGTTGAACCCACATAGCCTATAACCTGACCTTTCTTCACTCTTGCTCCCTTTCTAACCCCTTTGGCTATCCTTGAAAGATGCCCGTACCACGAGGTATAACCGTTTGGATGCTTTACTATAACCGTAATACCGAGTCCCCCTTTTCTTCCGGCAAGGGTAACACTGCCATCCCCGATTGAAGAAACAGGTGTGCCGCTCTGCGCGGCGTAGTCTATGCCAAGGTGTGGACGATATATCCTGCGTATCGGATGCAGCCTTCTGTATGTGAAATAAGATGATATGCGCCTGTAGTTCAGCGGGGCCTTGAGAAAAACCGCCTCCACGCTCTTTCCTTTTTCGTCATAGTATCCGGCCTTGCCTTCTGGCGTTTCAAAATAGAAGGCATAATAGGTCTCTCCCCCTGCGCTATAGGATGCGGCTGATATTCTTTCATCCTTGAGAACGGTTCCCTTTTTATCGAAGTGCGATTCCCAGAGAATATTAAAGGTATCTCCGGTGCGGCAGTCTGTAAAAAAGTCAACCTTTGAAGCGAATATCTCTGCAAACTGTATAATTATCTCAGGGTTGACTTCCACGAAAGACATGCTTTCGTACAGAGAACTCATTATCTCCCCGCGCACCCCCCGCATTTTTTTCTCCGTTTCTATTTTGAGAGCGGAAGCCAGGTAAGCATCCCCTTCGTCTTTAGGTTCCACGACGTAATAGTCAATCGGTACGTCGTAATACGTAAATTTTCTGAACGTTCCTTCCTTGTCAAAACAGAATTCCCACCTATCGCCTATGTTGCATTTTCTAACATCAAAGACTTTCTTCAATGCAGCGATTATCAGAGTGGCCTGCTCCGGGTTTATACTGTTAGCCGCAAGAACATCTCCCAGCATATCTCCCCCGGAGATAACCCCTTCGACGATATTGTGCCGGGGCCTGAATCTAAGAAAGTTCTCCTCGTTTTTTCTCTTGATGAGAATGAAAGGAAGGAAAACTATCAGGGTGAGCAACACTGTAAGCAGAACTCTTCTTTGCACCATAATTACCTATGTGTTTTTTCCAGGAGCACCGACACCATGCAGGCGCAGGCATTGCCGGCGCCAATTTCTCCCAGACCTTCAAATGTTTTTGCTTTAATACCTATACTTGCCTTCTCAATCCCGAGCATCGCCGACAGGCTTTCCTTTATCGTTTCATAAAAGGGCATCAGCTTCGGTTTTTCGCACATGACGACCACATCCACATTCTCTATTCGGCTGTCTTGCTCCTGCATCACCCGCAACGCCTTCTTAAGAATCTTCCTGCTGTCAATACCTTCTATGCCGGCGTCGGTATCAGGGAAGAAGGAGCCTATGTCGGGGTTTCCCGTCGCTCCAAGGATTGCATCGCTCAAAGCATGGAGAAGAACATCTCCGTCGCTATGTCCCAGCAGTCCCTTCTCAAAGGGTATCTCCACTCCGCCCAGCAGGAACTTTCGCCCCTCCGCCAACCTGTGTATATCAAACCCCAGCCCCGTTCTCATATCCCCTTATTATGAAACACACATGCCTGATGTGTTAATCCGGTTTAATAATTATCGGCAAACAATTCATAATAGGCCTGCGGATGCTTGCACGCAGGACATTCTTTCGGCGCCTCATCCCCTTCAACAACATACCCACAGTTGATGCAGTGCCACTTCACAGACTGTTTCTTTTTAAAAACCTCTCCCTCGGCTATGTTCGCAATCAGCTTGCGGTAGCGGGACTCATGAAATTTCTCTACCTTCGCTATATGGTCAAACGACCTGCTGATGTCCAAAAAACCCTCTTCCTTCGCGATGCCTGCAAAATCCTGGTAGAGCACCGTCCACTCCAGATTCTCCCCCGCGGCCGCTTCTTCAAGGTTGGTCTTCGTGTCGCTGATTACCCCTGCAGGATAAGATGCCGTTATCTCGACATCCCCGCCTTCAAGGTACTTGAAGAACACCTTTGCATGCTCTTTTTCATTTTCGGCGGTCTCCGCAAAAATGCGGCTTATCTGCTCATACCCTTCTTTCTTCGCCACACTCGCAAAATAGGTATATCTGTTTCTCGCCTGCGACTCTCCCGCAAATGCCTTAAGCAGGTTCTGCTCCGTTTTAGTCCCCTTTACTGATTTTACCATATGCCTCCTCCCGGTTATTTATACATCTCTGTCTTTATTATCGCATCTTCAACGTCGGACTGTGATGGAGAAAGGGCGGGTATCTCCAAGACCCTCCATGTCTCCCTGTGTTCCGCGGTATCGCCCGGCTCCAGGACTTTAAGCGGACCTACGGTCTCAAGCTCAAGCATATCGGAATTTGCATAAACCTCAACACTGCAACCGAAATCAGGATACTCTCCCTGCTCCTGCGCGAACTTCTTGACAAAAAGCAGGCCGTCAACCCAGTATGCTGTCCAGCATGGAAACGCCATTGTTCCTATCTTGACCGGATTCTTGCACCGCACATCCTGTTTCAGGAATATGAAATCTTTCGCCATTACGAGCCGCTCGTCGGAAAAGTCGGCATAGGGCCACAGCACAAGACGCCTGTCCGGGAGACATCCAGCGCCCCCGGCCTTAACCGGTATAACGGCAAAACCCCCCGTTTTCATAACGCTCAACGCCCAGCAGGCAAGGGTAATCGGCCACCTTCCTATGTTTTTTATCCGGTGTATGACATCCACTGAAAAAGCTCCTGCGGGACTTATCTCCAGCTCCTTCTGTATGCCATTCTGTATTTCTGGATTGCCATAAATATTGACACGCCCGTTCCTTTCCTCGACCCTTACAGGGGTATTATCGGGCGAGTATGAACGCGGTATATCCTCAGGCGATGACCATAGCCGGTGACCTCCGTATATATGCCAAAACCCGTCAGGTGTGTCAGTTCCGGCATCAGGCAGAATCCCGAACAGATTTTCGCAAGGACGGTTTTTAACCGTCAATTTCATTATCCTGGGACCTATATCCCTGGCCACGCCCAACACCAAATCCCCCACATGGAACTCTCTTACATTCATCTCCCTTTCCTCAGTCGCTAACACTGCAATCATTGTAAAACACTCCTCCCCGCAAGTCAACAATCCTCCTTCGACATTCCCGCCTTCCTTTAGTAGAATTTTTCCCCATCTTCTCTTTATCTTGAAGCCCTTTCACAGTACAATACATACGATGATACCGGCAATAGAATTCGGAGAGACCCCTTACAGGGTGAAGAGACTCGGTTTGGGGGCGATGCGGCTTCCAACGCTCCCGGACGGGAAGGTGAATTTCGACCTTTCAACCCCGCTTATAAGGTATGCCGTTGAAAACGGGATAAACTTCTTTGACTCCCACCATTTCTACCACAACGGACAGAGCGAGGAGGCAATCGGCAGAGCCATCAAAGGCATCCCGAGGGAAAGCATAATTCTCCAGACAAAGATCGGGATGTATAACAATTACAGGGAGAGAGAATGCTGGCAGCTTCTTGAAACAGCATTGAAGAAACTCGGAACGGACTATATAGACTTCTACTTCACCCACAGTCTCAGCATGAAGAATTATCTCAAATATAACAGGCTGTTCCTCAAGTTTACCAATAAGGCTATTCGGCAGGGGCTTATAAAGTACCGGGGTTTTTCGGTGCACGACAACCCGGAAAACATAAAAAAGTTCATCCTCTCCGGGGAATTTTCCGCAATGCTCATCCAGTACAATCTCATAGACCGCAGCAACGAAGAGCTCATATCGCTTGCCTCCGAAAACAAGCTCGCCGTTGAGGTGATGGGCCCTGTTGCAGGCGGACTTCTGTCAATACGGAACGACAAGCTGATTGAATCCTCACCAGTCAGGGTGGAAAGCACGGCTGAACTTGCGCTCAAATTTGTCATGGCAAATCCCGACATTGACGTAGCGCTATCGGGCATGTCAACAATCCCGCAGATAAGGGAAAACATTGCAACGGTTTCCGACCCGGAGCAGTTTTCCCGCCAAGATGCGAAGAAACTCGCCGAAACCTTCGAAGAGAGAAAGAAACTGCAAGAGCTGTACTGCACCGGATGCCAGTACTGCATGCCCTGTCCTCACAAAGTGAACATCCCCGCCATTTTCAGATTTTACAACATGGCAACTGTTTACGGCTTCACGGAGGGGGCGAAAAAGAAATACGAAAGCCTGAAGCCCAGAGAGAAAGCATCCATGTGCAAAAATTGCGGGAAGTGCGAATCCGCATGCCCCCAGAAGCTCTCTATCAGGAAGAAACTGCAGGATGCAAAATCCTATTTCGAGGGATGACGCATAACCGCGCTCCATCTCTTGACACCTACCCTTACATACGGGTATAACCATTACGGAGAGTTCAGAGAGCAGGAAAGTTTGTGAAGTAAGTATGCGGTAAGAAGCAGAACCAGTACGTGTTTCACAAAGCAGTCCGAAGAACTCTGAACTCTCCCTCTCTTTTTCACACTCCCCCAATCCCTGTCTTCCGAGTTGAAACACCCGTTTTTGATAAAACAGCCGATAATCCTGATAACAGAATACCAGACGGCTTGGTTGTGCAAGAAAAAGGAAGATATTTTTTTACGGCGCTGGTCAAGATGAAGGAAGACCTCGCGAAAAAAAACGCTCCTGGGGATATTATGTATATCGCACGGACTCATGAAAATCCTGTCA
>JAKJFI010000066.1 GCA_022704985.1 Candidatus Omnitrophota bacterium
TGCGCCTGTTGGATGCGCTGTCCTTGCGCACGATTATTTCAATTTTGACGTTACCGAGGCGGCGCACGGAAGGCCTCCTGCGGTGGCGACCGGCATAAAGCGCTGTCTGCCGGACAGGGTTGTGTTTACCTACCAGGGTGATGGAGACCTTGCGGCGATAGGAACCGCGGAGATTATTCACGCGGCCGCAAGAGGCGAGAATATCACCGTTGTTTTCGTGAATAACGGAATCTACGGTATGACCAAGGGACAGATGGCGCCCACGACCCTTCCGGGACAAAAAACCACCACCACGCAGAAAGGAAGGAACCCCTCATGTCACGGATTCCCGATAAGGGTCTGCGAGTTGCTCGCTACCCTTGAAGGCGTCGCATACCTTGAGAGGACAAAGATAGATACCGTGCAGGATGTAATAAAGACGAAACAGGCGATAAAAAAAGCTTTCAGGTACCAGTTGGAGAATAAGGGGTTTTCGCTTGTCGAAGTCCTTTCGACCTGTCCGACAAACTGGAAGATGACGCCAGCCCAGTCGATGGAATGGGTGCGCACGAAAATGGTTGCGTTTTTCCCTGTAGGAGTCTTTAAAGACACAGGGGAGCGCGCATGATATTCCTGCCTATCTCAATCCTGATGCTTTTTCTGCTGATACTCCTTCTCCCTTTTTTCTTCTTTCTCGTCCATATTGAGATTATTCGGATAGCGTTGAGCAAGATAGGACTTTCGCCTCAGATGGCTCTGTTGATATTTTTCCTGTCCCTTGCGGGGAGTTTTGTCAATATACCCGTATATTCCCGCGAAGCAACCGTCATCCCCCCGCAAGAGATATTTCCTTCTTTCGGCTTTAATCCGTTCAGCGTACCGGCCGACCCGACAAAACAGATAATAGCGATAAATCTCGGGGGTTGCATAATACCCCTGCTTCTGTGCATATACCTTCTCCCTAAAGCTCCCGTTCTTCCGACTGCATTCGCAACCGTCATAACCGTTCTGCTGTGTTTCAAGCTTGCCAGGGTAGTGCCGGGCACGGGCGTTGTGATACCCGCCCTGCTTCCTCCCCTGATAGCTGTTGCGCTCGCCTTCCTTTTTTCCCCGGGGAATAAGATACCTGTGGCTTATATTTCCGGAGTGCTGGGCGTGCTTATAGGGGCTGATATTTTCAACCTGCCGGTTTTAGGAAGGTATCCCGGGGTGATGAGTATAGGCGGAGCGGGCGTTTACGACGGGATTTTCCTTGTAGGCATTATCTCGGCGCTCCTTGCCTGAACTTATGAAAAATTACGACAACGCAATAAAAAACTGGCCTGACGACGAGAAGCCCCGCGAAAAACTTTTGAGGTTAGGAGAGCACACGCTCACCGATACTGAACTGCTGGCGATTCTCCTGCGAACCGGGGTGAAGGGCGCAAGCGCCATTGACCTTGCAAGAAATATAATCCGGAGGTTCGGCTCTTTCCGCAACATGAGCCACACCGGCATAAACAGGTGGAAGGGCATAAAAGGGCTCGGGGAAGCTAAACTTTGCCAGATAAAGGCGGCGATTGAAATAGGCAGGCGGTTCAGGGAAACGGAGATGCGCGAGGAAAGACCCAAAATTTCAAAGCCCGAAGACTTGATATGTTACATAATGCCGAGGTACAGGGACCTTAATTTCGAACTGTTCACTGCGTTTCACCTTGACTCAAAGAACAGGATTCTTGAAAGGTGCGAGATTGAGCAAGGCACGGTCAATCAGGCAAATCCAATCGTTCAGGAGGTGTTCAGAAAGGCGATTGACAACTTTGCCGCGTCCATCATATGCGTGCATAACCATCCTTCCGGCGACCCTGAACCCAGCAGGGAGGACAGGGAGTTCACCAGGATTCTTGTAAAAGCAGGAGAATTGTTGAACGTAAAGGTTCTTGACCATATAATAATAGGTGATAACCGGTATTACAGTTTTGCGGACCACAACCTCACAACCGAATCTTTTTCTCCGCAATAAAGAGGGATGAGGGGGGGGAATGGCTAAAAAAATACTTTTGACAGGCTGTTGCGGGTTTATCGCAAGCCGCGTGGGACAAAAACTCCTGAATGAGAGAAACTGCGAGGTGCTTGGGGTTGACGAACTCAACGACTATTACGACGTGCGCCTCAAGCAATGGCGTCTTGCGCAGTTGAAGAAAAACAGGAACTTCACCTTTATCAGGCAGGACATCGCTTCCCCTGAGATGGCGGGCATCGTGAAGGAATTTGCGCCGGATGCCATAGTCAACCTTGCGGCAAGAGCCGGCGTAAGGGCAAGCATAACCGACCCATTCATATATTTCAGGGCAAATCTCGCGGGGACTCTCAACCTTCTTGAATCCGCAAAAGAGCTGGGCGTGAAGAAATTCATCCTGTCGTCAACCTCCTCGGTCTATGCGGGGGAGGAAATGCCTTTCAGCGAATCCCTCGCTGTCAACCGTCCCATTTCCCCGTATGCGGCGTCAAAAAAATCAGCGGAGGCGGTCTGCTACACCTACCATTACCTGTACGGCATCAACGTCACGGTATTCAGGTACTTTACCGTCTACGGTCCTGCCGGAAGACCCGATATGAGCATATTCAAGTTCATAAAGCTGATAGACCAGGGTGAACCGATAACCGTTTACGGCGACGGGACGCAGGAAAGGGATTTCACGTATGTTGAGGATATTGCGGAGGGAACTGTAAGGGGGCTGGATATTGAAGGGTTCAACACGATAAATCTCGGCGGCAACCACCCGTACTCCCTCAATGAGCTGATAGCGTTCATTGAGCAAGAACTCGGCAAAGAGGCAGTGAGAATTGCGCAGCCGTTTCAGAAGACCGACATCTATGCCACCTGGGCGGATATAGGGAACGCTGAACGGCTTCTGAAGTGGCATCCCGAAACGACACTTGAGGAAGGCGTGAGGAAGACCGTTGAATGGTATAAGGAAAACAGAAACTGGGTGAAAGACATCGCCCTCGTAGATTGATAACCATACCGCACCGCTCCCCGGGTAGAGAGCGGAAAGGAAGAAAAACATGAAAATACTGGTTACCGGAGGTTGCGGGTTCATCGGCAGCCATCTGACCGACAGGCTTATAGAAAAAGGGCACGAAGTTTCCATTATAGACAACCTTTCAACCGGAAAAATCGAGAACCTCAACAGCAGTGCTGGGTTTTATAACTGCGATATACGCGATACGGCAGGGATGCGCAGAGCGTTCGAGCAGGAAAAACCCGAGGTTGTCTTTCACCTTGCCGCGCAGATAAACGTGAGAAAATCCGAGGAAAACCCATTTCTCGATACCGACGTAAACATCAACGGCTCCATCAACGTAATAAAGAACTTCCTGAACGTAGAAGGAAGAAAAAAAATCATCTTCGCATCTACCGGCGGTGTAATCTACGGGGAAACGGACATACTGCCGACGCCTGAAACCGAGGAGCCGTTCCCTCTGTGTCCCTACGGAATCTCAAAACTTGCCGTTGAAAAATACCTGGTTTATTTCTCGCATTTCTACAAACTGGGTTTTGCGGCCTTGAGGTTCGGCAACGTTTACGGGCCGAGACAGAACGCTTACGCCGAGGCGGGCGTCATAGCGATATTCTCCACCAACATACTTGAAAAAAAGACCCCGGTTATCTTCGGCGATGGAGAACAGACGAGGGATTTTATATACATAGACGACGTTCTCGACGCCAACATCACAATGATGGAAAACGACATTACGGGCATCTTCAACGTGGGTACCGGAAAAGAGACAAGCGTAAACCGTATCTTCAGCTGTGTGAAGGAGGTCTCCGGGCAGAATGTGAGCAAGACCCACGCCGGCCCAAGGAAGGGAGAGATAAAGAGGAGTTGCATATCATCCGAAAAGATTTCCCGCATGACCGGATGGCGTCCGGCGGTCGAGATAGAGGCGGGTATCAGGAAAACCTTCGACTGGTTCAAATCTTCCCTAATCTGAAGATGTTTCCCATTCCGGTCCGCTCAGATATACGTTGTAGTTTTTAAACGCGAGATTCTGAACCTTCTGGTTATACATCCTGTAGTGCCAGAAGCATCTGACGATGGGGGTATTCCCTCCGAAACCTCCGAAGGATGCCTGCCACAACTTGGCTTCTTTCCATGAAACGGAACCGTCGCCGTTCTTGTCCGCCTGCGTTATTTCCTCGAGCGTCTTGTCCAGCATGAACCAAGAACACTCGTTGGGATTGAACTCGTACATGTAACTGCATGCGGTTATTTCGGGATTCCGCTGGTTGAAACCGGCGATTGCTCCCTCGTAGGGAGCGGTATATTCCGCGTCGGGGATATTTTCGGGCGGTATGTCGTTTATCTCGGGGAAGGAGAGATGTCCGTGTCCCGTCAGACCTTTTTCCTTGTCGGTAATGCAGATAAAACTCTTCGGCGTGCTGATATAGGATTTATACAGCGTTGAGAGCCAGGGCGGATAGTCCTTGAAGTCCTGGTAATACATTTCAATGGCAATGCTCATCTGGTGGAGATTGTTGATGCAATTGGTCTGCCTGCCCTTTTCTCTTGCCGTAGAAAGGGACGGTAGAAGCTGACCCGCAAGCATCGAAATAATTGCTATGACTACGAGCAGTTCGATTAATGTAAATCCTCCATCTGCGCTGAAGTTTCGGCGGATTAACCCCTTCATTGTTTCCTTGCCTCCTTTGCCCTCATTTGTTTTCCCTCTCCCTTGAGGAGAGAACGGCAGGGTGAGGGCGATGTTTGAACGACGGCGTCTCCAGTTTGTTTTTACTTCGCCGTCGCCTGATTTGCCGTTTTTTTCCGTCCCTCTTTTATAAGCGTGTACGCCAGGTTTTTAATGTCCCTGTTATTATCGTTGTAGTAAATGTTCCACAGTCTGCTCTCCGTTGCGGAATCCAGCTGATATTTCCCTGTCATGCGGAGCGCCTGTATCCTGATGGCGGTCTCCTGCGAAGCATCTTCTCCGACGGACAACATCCTGTCTCTGTATGCGGGGTCGGTTACGGTGTCGATGTAAGAGAGTATAAACATCTTCGTTTCGGCATCTTCTCTGTCAAACCTCTCCATTAGTTGAGAGACGTTATCCCTGTCGAGCTTTATCAGGGTCTCCATTACCGTATATTTCACGTCTTTCGGCGTTCCGTCCAGCAGAGACAGCAGTTGTTCCTTGTCAACCTTTCCCAGACTTGTGGCGGCGGCCCTTTTTATGTCGGGTCTGGCGTCTTCCTTTACTATCCTGACCAGGGATGGAACGGCGGCTTTAACGCCAAGTCTGCCTACCTCGTATATGGCGAACTTCTTTTCTTCTATTGACTCGCTGGCGAGTTTTCTTGTGAATTCCCTGGGCCCCGGAACGCCTCCTTTTGATGCCCATGCAGTAATTTTTACTATGGACAAAAAGATGAAGAATACGCATATCCACAACAAGATTTTCCTGCGGTTGGACAGACTACCGTAGAACTCCTTCAGATATTCCATAATCGGTCTCCCTTATAAGGATATATTACCTTAAAGCGTATTTACCCCGCAAGGTTTTTTCCTGTCATTTATATCCCTTTTATGGGAAGGGCTGTGATTCTTATTGAAATGTCCAGATAGGTAGGATAGGATTCGAGCTGCTTGCAATGGCGGTGTTTTTTGATTGATGTTCGAACTTTTTTTGACGAAAATCCTGAAAACTAATTTGGACTCGGC
>JAKJFI010000067.1 GCA_022704985.1 Candidatus Omnitrophota bacterium
CACCGTCAGGTTTTCCGGTCTGAGCAATTCTTCTGCAACCCGCACGATATCCTCCCCTGTAACTTTTCTTATCCCTTCGACCAGTCTGGCGGGATAATCGAGGGGGTATCCGTAATACTCGTAACGCATAAGCCGGGCGATTATCTTGTCCTTTGTATCTGACCAGAAAACCTCGCTGTTCAGTATGCCTTCCTTGGCAACCGCGAGTTCTTCGTCTGTTACGCCGAGTTTAAGCGATTCCATCTCGTTTTTCATGAGTTCGATGGCTTCTGAAGTTCTTTCCTGCCGGGTCTGCGCTTTTGCCATGAAGAATCCGGGGTATCCAAATTCGGCGATGAAACTTGCCCATGTTTCATATGCAAGACCTTTCTGCTGGCGGAGCGTTCTGGAGAATCTGGAATGCCATCCCGCGCCGAGTATCCTGCTCAAAACGACTGTGGCGAAGTAGTCCGGGTGGTCGCGGCGGATACCGCCGTGTCCCATGACAATCACGGATTGATTTGCGTCTTTTCTCTCTATAAGATTGGTGGAACTTCCCGCCGGGAATTCAACTGTGGGCAGACCGACGCGTATAATGCCTTTGGACGGCCAGACTTCGAATTTCTCCTTCACCGTCTTCAGCATTTCCGGGGAGTCAAAATCACCCCAGACGCCCAGTATGATGTTTTCAGGATGAAAATATTTGTTGTGGAAACTCACGATGTCTTTCCTGCCGATGCTGTCTATGGTTTCGTATTCCTCTATGCGCGCGTAAGGGCTTTCTTTTCCATAGATAAGTCTCATTAATTCCCTGTCGGCGATATCGCTTATGTTGTCGTTTCTCCTGCTTATGGCGCCATGTTTTCCTATGACGCACAGGTCTATCTTGTTCTGGCTGAAAGAGGGTTCTGTCAGGATATCGCGGAAGAGTCCGAAAACGAGCGGGAAGTTTTTTACGTGGCAGAGTCCTCCGATGGATGCCGAATCCCTGCCTGCGCCGGCTGAAATGTACGCCCCGATACTTTCAAGAACGGCGTCTATTTCATCGCCGGACATTTTACCCGCTCCGCCTGTGCGTAGCGTCTCAAGCGTCATTTTTGCCAACCCTGCTTTCCCCGCGGGTTCATAAGCCGAGCCGGTGCGCACGAGCGCCTGAAAGTTTATCAGGGGCAGGGACCTGTCCTCCATCAGGAACACGACCATGCCGTTGGACAGCCGTTGCCGGGTGTATTGCGGCGTTTCAACCTTCCGGAGCTCCGGGTATCTGAGCGTCTCCGGTTTCACCCCCTGTACGGAGGCGCATCCCGCCAGCATCATCCCCGCCAATGTCAATATGACCGCCAACGCTTTTTTCATAATCATTTCTCCTGCTCTCTCTCCACCGTTCCCACAATCCTGTTTGCCGGCAGGAGATATTTCTCCATGACCGTTTTTATATCCTGCGCGGAAACCTTTTCAATTTTATCCGTATAGGAAAAAAGGTTACGCCAGTCTCCCGTAATCGACTGGTATGCCGCAAGTTCCGCCGCAAGTCCCCTTCTTGATGCAAGCCCTGTCAGGAATTCCATGTTCAGCCGCGCTTTTGCGCCATCTATTTCCCCGTCTGCAATCAATCCGGTACGCATCTGTTCAAGTTCTTCAAAAATTGCAGTCTCTATCGCATCGTTGGTAGCTCCTCTTGCGGCGATTGCCCAAACGTAAAATAGCCCCGGGTATTTCTGTGACCTGCACCATGCGCCCGTCGATAGAGCGGAGCGTTTTTTTATTACCATCTCGCGGTAGAGTCTGGATGTTCTTCCGCCGGAGAGTATCTCCGCGCAGACCTTCAGCGCCGGGATATCGGGATGGTTTGCGTCAGGGATTTGGAAACCGGCCATGAAGATGGGTTCGGAAGACATCTTTACAAGCGCCCTTCTTTCGGTTTTCCCCTGCGGCGGCTCGGAAGGGATGAAAGACGAAGCATGTATCCCCGCAGGGGTCCTGCCGAAATATTTCTCCATTACGGGCAGGAGTTCATCCGGATTCACATCCCCGACTATCACTGCGATGATATTGGAAGGGACGTAGTGTTTTGAATAGAAATCCTTGACCTTGCGGCGCGTAACCTCCTCCAGGTCTTCGGGGTATCCGATTATCGGGTTGCGGTAGGGATGCACCTTGTAGGCGGCGCCGTGAAACTCCTCCATCAACTTCCCCCACGGAGAGTTGTCAACATGCATTCTGCGCTCTTCCCTGATTACGTCAAGTTCTTCGTAGAAACTCCTGAATACCGGCCTGAAAAGGCGGTCTGATTCAAGGAACGCCCATAGTTCGGTCTTGTTGGAGGGCAGTTCCACCCAGTAAACCGTGAGGTCGTTGCTCGTGTAAGCGTTGGGCCCCACGGCCCCGTGCATGTCCAGCAGTTTGCCGAATTCATTGGGTTGCCCGTAACCGGCCGCTTTCTTTTTCAGCCGTCCAAACTCCCCCTCCAGATTAAGCAAAAGTTGTTCGCTCGCTGGTTTTTCTCCTTTTCCCTGTGCGGAAAGGGCCGGGGTGAGGATGATAGCATCATTGCGGCGGATGTTTTTACGCAGTTTCAATATCTTCTCGTGTATGCCGTCCATCTCGTCAAAAAGTTTTTTCTCTTCTTTCCAGTTTGTCGTTCCGACCCTGGCGGTACCATTGAACGCAAGGTGTTCTATGATGTGGCTTATCCCCGTCTCGCCGTATTTTTCGTCAACGCTTCCTGTGTTCACCTGCACATGAAAGGTAACAACCGGAGCGGTATGGTCCCGCAGGATTATGAAACGCATCCCGTTGGATAACGCGTGTTCCGTTATGTTTTTCTCGTAATCGGCGAGTGATTGCGGATATGCGGCCGCGGCGATTGCCGTCAGAGTCGCCGCAAGCGCAATAAACCATCTTCTCATAGAGGATATTATAGCAAAAGAGCCGGTATTGCTCAAAAGCGCGCCGAAAAAACTGTTTGTCAGGTTGATTTCATCTGCAAGGCGGTGTTAAAATGGTGTCATGAGAGAGGAAGAGATAATCGACCTGATAAAAAAACGCCTGAAGATGAAAGGCCGGACTGTTATAGCGGGCCCCGGCGATGATACCGCGGTTCTCGCCTATGACAGGGACAATTATCTTTTGCTTACCACCGACTGCGTCGTGGAAAACGTCCATTTCACAAGGAAGCAGGCGACGCTCTTCCAGGTGGGGAGAAAGGCGATGGCGGTAAACCTTAGCGATATAGCCGCAATGGGCGGCATTCCCCTCTATGCTCTTGCATCCGTCGGTCTCCCGAAGGGCTTCTCCCGCAAAGAGATAAACGGACTGCTGGACGGGATGCGGGAGATGTGCGATGCCTACAGGTTTGACCTTGTCGGCGGCAACCTCACAAAATCCCCGGTGTTATTCGTGGACATCTCTCTCGCGGGCAGGGTTGAAAAAAAATGCCTGAAGATGCGAAACGGCGCAACCCCCGGCGATATTATATTTGCGACGGGGCGGCTCGGCGGCACGCTTGTGAAAAAGCACCTCAACGTCATGCCCAGGATAAAGGAGAGCAGGAAGATAATAAAGAGCGCGCGGGTAACAGCGATGATGGACATATCCGACGGAATCTCATCCGACCTGACAAGGATGGCCAAAGCCAGCGGTGCCGGGTTCGTGATAGAACTTGGCAGGATACCCGTTTCGGATGACGCTCTGAGGATAAGCAAAACACGGGAAGAAGCCGTCTCCCATGCCCTGAATGACGGGGAAGATTACGAGCTCCTTTTTACCGTCCGCCCTTCCGATATGGACAAGGTACCTGAAAAGATAGGCTCGTTGCCAGTAACCCGCATCGGCAGGATGACAAAAGAGAAGAAGTATCTCGGGATATGGGAGAGCGGGAAGACGGTTTGCATCAAGCCTGCCGGCTTCTCACACTTTTAGGATATTTTTGAGGAACTTGCCGGTGTAGGATTTTTTACACCGGGCGACCTTTTCAGGTGTCCCTTCCGCAACCACGTATCCTCCCCTGTCGCCGCCTTCGGGGCCGAGGTCTATAATATAATCCGCGCACTTTATTACATCAGGGTTGTGTTCGATGAGCAGTACCGTTGAACCCTTCTCGACCAGGCTGTTGAGAACGCCCAGCAGTTTGGATATATCCGCTGTATGCAGTCCGACCGTGGGCTCATCGAGGATATAAAGCGTCTTTTCGTTGCCCTTGCGCGAGAGCTCCGAGGATAGTTTGACCCTCTGGGCTTCCCCTCCGGAGAGCGTGGTTGCCGGCTGTCCGAGCTCTACATATCCGAGTCCGACATCGTAGAGCGTCCGGAGCTTGTCTTTCAGCGATGGAACCTTGCCGAAGAAATCCAGCGCGTCCTCTATCTTCATTCCAAGCACCTCGGCAATGTTTCTGCCCTTGTATGTGACCTCAAGTGTCTCGCGGTTGTACCTTGTTCCCTTGCATATCTCGCAGGGGATGAATATGTCCGGCAGGAAATGCATCTCTATTTTTGTAATTCCATCGCCGGTGCATGCCTCGCACCGTCCGCCCTTCACGTTAAAGCTGAACCTGCCCTGTTTATAGCCGCGCACGCGCGCTTCTTCCGTGTTGGCGAAAAGCTGGCGTATGTGCGTGAACGCGTTGGTATAGGTCGCCGGGTTGGACCTGGGGGTGCGTCCTATCGGCGACTGGTCTATGACTATCGCCTTGTTTATCTCTTCTATCCCGATGATTGCAGAGTGTTTGCCCGGCTCTTCTCTCGAGTTGTACAGGATTTTTTTCAGTCCCTTGTAAAGTATGTCCTCCACCAGACTGCTCTTGCCGGAGCCGGATACCCCTGTGACGCACACGAGCATGCCCAGGGGTATCTGCACGTTTATGTTTTTGAGGTTGTTATGCTGTGCCCCGAGTATCTGTAATTGCCTGCCGTTTCCCTTCCTTCTTTTATCAGGTACGGGGATGCTCTTCCTTTGCGCAAGGTATTGCCCAGTTATGGAATTCGCATCTTCAATAATCTGTGCCGGCGTGCCCTGCGATACCACCGTGCCCCCGTGTTTTCCCGCTCCGGGACCGAGGTCAATCACATAATCCGCGTTCCTGACAGTCTCCTCGACGTGTTCCACCACCACGACGGTGTTTCCGATGTCCCGCAATTGTTTCAGCGTGTTTATCAGTTTCAGATTGTCCCTGTGATGCAGTCCTATTGTCGGCTCGTCAAGTATGTATATGACCCCGACCAGGCCCGAGCCTATCTGGGTTGCCAGCTTTATCCTTTCTGCCTCGCCGCCCGAAAGGGTGTGTGTCATCCTGTCCAGCGTAAGATAATCGAGCCCGACCTCCTTCATGAAGTTCAGCCGGCTGATGATTTCCTTGAGTATCTGCTGTGCGATTATCCTGTCGCGCTCCCGGAGCGGTATGTTGCCGAAAAACCTCGTTGCCGCTTTTATGCTCAATGCGGTAACTTCCATTATCGATTTCCCGGCAACCGTTACCGCGAGGGACTCTTTTTTCAGCCTGCCGCCCGTGCACAATGGGCATTGTATCTCTCTGATGTACTTCAGTATCTCTTCCTTCCGGTACTGGCTTTCGGTCTGATGGAAGAGCCGTTCAAGGTTAGGTACTATCCCCTCGAAATCGTGTTCTTCTGAACCGTTCAGTATCACGTTCAACTGCT
>JAKJFI010000068.1 GCA_022704985.1 Candidatus Omnitrophota bacterium
TCACTGCCTTCAGTCTGTTGCCCGCGCATTTTTTCCTGTTCGGCTTTTTCCATAGCCGCCTTGATTCTTGCAGACGTTTCCGGCAGAATGTGTTCAAGTATTTCTATTTCAACGCCTCCGCCCGTCACGCAGACGGCATTAATCCTGTCAAGAAATTGTCCTCCTATCGCCGCATTGAAGACAGAGCCCTGCTGTCCTCCGGCTGGATAGACGTAACCTATATGCGGCAGTCTTGCCTGCGCATAACATGGCAGTGAAAGCAGAAATGCCAATGCAATAAATTTCATATTTCTTTTCATTCCATTATTTCCTTCAGCCGCCCCCCGCTTTTAACCTCGCCCTCAACAGGCGTCAGACGCAGATTCAATCCTTCGGGATTGGGCAGGACTCCGTCAGGATTGATGCCCAGCAGTTCATATATACTGCCTGTCAAATCCCACGGATAGACGGGGCGCTCCTTTACTTTCATCCCCTTTTCGTCGGATGCTCCCACTACGCAGTCGCCCTTGAATCCTCCGCCGGCAACCAGAACAGAAAACACGTCTCCCCAGTGCCCCCTTCCGCCGTTCCACGGAGCTTCCCAGTCAATCTTCGGCGTATGCCCGAATTCCCCTCCGCACCATATAATGGTAGTGTCAAGAAGTTTTCGGTCAGAAAGGTCCTGCAAAAGAGCTGACAGCCCGCTGTCCAGTTCAGGAAGCATCCTGTTCATGTACTGGAAGTGCTGTTTATGCGTATCCCATCCTTTATAGTTTATGGTTATAAAAGGAACCCCGTGTTCAACCAGCCGGCGCGCCAGCAGGCACGACTGTCCGAAGGTATTGCGGCCGTATTTGTCCCTTAAAGCGCTGTCTTCAGTGGAGAGGTCGAATAACTTTCCTTCGTCACCGAGTATAAACTTGTACGCGGCATTTTCGTATTCATCCGTTTTTTTTAGGCTGGTGTTATCATTTATGTTAATGCCCAGTGTATCTAAATTATGAAGCAGATTCCGGCGGTTTTTCTGGCGCTCTTCGCTTATGCCCTGGTAGACTATCCCTTCTACAAGAAACGGAGTCTTGTTCGGGTCCCCTCCCGTGCAGAAAGGATTGTAGTTCCACCCGAGAAAACCGGATTCAGGGAAACGCCCCTGTGATTCGGTTATGGTAATGTAGGGAGGAAGCATCCCCGTATATCCGCCGTCATAGCCTTTATAGAGAGTTACAACCGCACCTACGGAGGGATAAACCTTGTCATCCGGCATGTGCCCTGTCTGGACTACGTAAGCGGCGGTTTCATGCGAATTTATGCCGTGCGTCATGGACCGTATAATTGAATATTTATCCGCCTGTTTGGCTAAAAGAGGCAGTTTCCCGTTAATCTGAATACCGGGCACGTTGGTATCTATGGTTTTATTTAAAGGCCCGCAGTAATCATTGCCCGCCCCGGGTTTGGGATCAAATGTATCCAGCTGGGAAAGACCGCCCCAGAGCCATATCTGAATAACGGATTTCGCTTTTGCCGGTTTTGTTTGCATCCCGGCACATAACGCCGGAAAGTTAAGCAATATAATGAATGCGGCGCCGGATAATGCGAAACGCCGTAATTCCCGCCTTGCTTTATTCAGTCTGTCCATTTAGTTTTCCCGTCAATGCCGGAACATGAATTCCTTTGTGTTTATCAGCGCCCATATTATGTCGCCAACCGCATTTTCCCTTCCCAACCCAGAGTTTTTTATGTATTCCAGCGCTGTCTCATGCTCTTTCTCCGCCGGCATGCGCGACAGGACGGCAACATAAACCAGTTTCACAAGCTGGTCGTTATCCTGCGTATTTTTTATCGTTCTCCGCACAAACTGAGACTTGTAGATTTTATTCTGAATGTGGGTGGAATTAAGGAAATGAAGCCTCTGCATCAGCGACATTTCATTGTTTCTCTCCGAAAGACAGCCGGTATCCCGCGTCGGACGGCCGAAGAGCGTAAGGAAAGCGCTGCTGATGCTTCCGTCAGCCAGTGTAATAGTACGCTCATGAGCGGGGATAAATGTAAAAGGCTCGGGAATGCGGCTGAAATAAATTTCCCCTGAGCCGGTAATCTGATTTACGGCGTCAATCAGCATTTCGGCATCAAGGCGGCGTATCTGATAATGCGAAAAATTGCTTTCATCCCCTGCGTTATAGATATTGGGTATTGATGAAAGCTGGTAAACAGTCGAATTCAGGATTAAGCGGTATATGTGCTTCAGGTCATACTTGTTTTCCACAAGTTCTTTTGCCAGCCAGTCAAGAAGTTCGGGGTTCTGCGGAGGGTTGTCCTTGCGGATATCGTCGGCTTCGTGCACAATGCCTCTGCCCATGAGCCAGTACCAAATCCTGTTTACTATGCTTCGGGCGAAATAAGGATTCCCGGGAGCGGTAAGCCAGCCGGCAAAAACCTTGCGCGGGTCGGTATCAGGAGGAATTTCTATCTTTTCTCCAAGCACGGCCGTAAAACGACTCTCAGGCAAATCACCGTAGGGGTCAAAATAAACAATTTCTTCCTTCCATTCCTTGGTTTTCTTGTAGCCTGTACGGGTAAAGAAATCCGCCATGTCCCTGCGCTGTTCATCCGTCCATCTTTGAGTGCGCATGCCCATAAAAATCAAAGCAACAAATTCCGCCGTCTTTTCCGGATCGTGCTGTGGCACCACTCTGTAAAAATTTACCGGCGGTTCACGGAAATTACTTCCGCTTGAGGTCAACAATGCCATAGCGAACCGGTCGCAGGGCATGTTGTTTTTGAGAGCTTCTTTAATCCACCTGTGATACGCCTGTACGGCGTTGGGCCAGAGATTGCTCGGAAATTCGGATTTCACACGCAGTATGTCGCTCCATTTCATAGCCCAGTAATCGGAATACTCCTCCCTCTCCAGCAGTGTATCAATAAGAAGTTTCCGTTTGTCAGGGTTGTTATCCGAAAGAAAACTCATTGTTTCCTGCGGCCGCGGAAGGGTGCCGGTTACGTCCAGATATGCGCGTCTCAAAAAAACATCGTCGGAACAAAGTTCCGAGGGAGGAATGCCTTCTTTTTTCAGCCGGGAAAGAACCAGTTCGTCGATCCGGTTATTGACCGGCATGTTGTATAAATCCGAGGGCGCCAGGCCGGCCGCACATGCGCTAATCCGCGGGAAGAGGATAGAATTAAGGAAAAGAATCAACAGGAATAACAACGGCGCCTTAACTTTTGGATTTCTTCCCATATGTTATTGGACGGCATGTAAAAAAAAGAGGTTTAGTCCGCCCTGTGCTTCCGACGTTTCCACCAGACCAGAAGGGCGGATATGCCGGCCGCTGCCGGTCCCACAGGAAGAGTTCCGCCATCATCGCTGTCAGAGATGGGATCCGACTGGAAGATGGTGCCTGAAGAATCGCCGCCGACCGCCATGAATGTATTGTTCACAAACCCAATCCCGTGCAGCTGGGTTTCGCCTGCGGTTGCATCGTTGAGCCTGTCAGTCCATTCTTCCCCGTCGGGAGACGTAAGCATTGCGGCGTACGGCTCAAAACCCGAGTTTCCGCCAACAGCCACAAAAATCTCTCTTCCGAATGCCACCTTGCTCAACCGCCTGCTTTGAGGATCGGTGTACATGTCCCAGCTTTCGCCGAAAGGAGAAGTAAAAATTGAGCCGTCTTCAGCCACAACCACGAAGAGGCCGTTGCCAAATCCTACTCCGTTTAACGGAAAATCCGTACCCGTATTGCGTTCACACCAGTCTATGCCGTTTATGGATATGACACATCTGGCATTGTTTCCCATCATAGTCGGGTCGTATCCGACCGCAAGAAAGATTCCGTTGCCGAAAGCGACGTCATTCAGCCCGTAAGGGATATCCGTAGGCTGAACAGTCCATGTAATGCCGTCCGGAGAAGTGGTAATCACGGGCGATATCATTATTCCCGGCATCCACATAAGTTCGTCCTGTCCTACCGCGACAAAAACGTTATTTCCGTACGCAACTCCTGACAAATCCCTTTCCATCCCGGATTTCCTCGGTGTCCACGTTACTCCGTCCGGAGAAGTACATATGATGCCGGCTGTTCCCACGGCGACGAAGAGACCTTTTTGATATATGACATCCAGGAGTCTTATTTGTTGTCCTGAAATGGAGGTTAGTTCAACAGTCCTGGGCGTCCACTCCACGCCATCCGGCGATGAGAGGATGGTTCCGCTGTCACCTACCACAACAAAGGTGTTGTTTCCGTAGGCGGCCGCAAACAGTTCATAATCGGTCCCGTCGTTCCTTTTGGTCCAATTGTCAATAGGCGCGGCAAAAACATGCAGAGCGAAAGAAACTGCAACAATTCCTGCAAACAATCCGGGCAATATTTTCCTTACCATTTTCTTGCCTCCTTTAAATTTGCAGAACAACTTCTGTTTCAAAATTTTATAGCGATAAAGATTGCATGCTCATAAATATTAAAACACACGGCTGTTTTTTGTCAATGCAGGGAATGAGCCGTATAACATTCGCGTTTTTCTGTATTTCAAAAGCTTAATCCGCAAGGAAATAACTCACATAGGTAACTACGCGTACGGTTTTCTTCTCCGGCGTCCCCTGGTCCCTGTCGGTTATGTCAAAAAGGCCCTGCGAGGCGGTGCTTATTTTGCCCAGCCTGCTCCCTGAATCTTCCGCGAATTTCTCCGCCGCGGCGCGGGCGTTCTTGGTGGCTTCCTCAATCATCTCCGGCTTTATCTTGTTCAACCCCTTGAAGAGGTACTGCGTCCTGTTCTCCCAGTTTGATGCAACCAGAACAATCCCTTTCCCAACCAGCGAACCGGACTGTTCTATGGTTTTTTTCACGAGGGCGACGTCGGTTGACCTGACCGTCACGGTGGCTTCCGCCATGTATTTCGGCTTGTCCTTTACCGATTCATTGGCATATGCTCTCGTTTTAAGATCAACTATGGACGGGGCGGAATAGGAAATCTCTTCTGTCTTGAATCCGGCATCGGTAAGAAAGCGGGAAACCGTCTTGCGCCTCTCCGTAATGCGGTTATAAAGGTCTGTCAGGTCGTTGCTCGTTTCCTGGAAGGTAATCGGCCAGATGGCAAGGTCGGCATCAACGTCACGTTCTGCAAGGCCGCGCACGCTTACCAAGCTTTGCGGTTTACGGCTCTGCTTGAGAGATATTCCGAGGTAAATTCCCGCAATGGCGATGCCCAGCCCGATGCAAAGCCCCAGAGTCAGGCCGAAAGTCAGAGATTTTTTTTCCATAGTATGCCTCCCTCCTATATCCGAAACATTAATTCTAAAGCCAAGGCCGATATTCTTTTATTTCTCTCTTTTCAGAACAACGAGTATAAAAATCAGATTGATTATCCCCAGAGGAAGCCATGTTGCCCCCATTATCTTCAGGGACCTGTTATCCGCCGCAAAACCGGCAATAAGAAAAATCAGCCCTATAACAACAAAAGTAGAAGCGAAAATTATAAACCCTGCTTTCTGCATCTTTTGCATGGTGCCCCCCCTTTAGGCAATATTTTATTCCTTACGCCGGAAAAGTCAAAAGAAAATAATCGTCTATCCTTTGCCCGTTTTGTAAGCGGGTGGTATCATATTACCCGCATGGACAAA
>JAKJFI010000069.1 GCA_022704985.1 Candidatus Omnitrophota bacterium
ACAGACAGGACAGTCCTTTGAAACGGGTGTTTCTGAATAAAGTCGAAATTCTTGAGAAGAAATAGCTGTTCAGGGAGACCGGATTATTGATGACACGGCGGGAAAGATTGATGCGGACCTTGCAGGGAAAGCCTGTCGACAGGCCCGCTGTTTCTTTTTATGAAATCGGCGGATTGGAAATGAAGGAGAATGACGATGAAATCACCGTCTGGAACGATCCTTCCTGGCGTCCGCTGGTCGACCTGGCTCATGAAAAAACGGATATAATACGTCTCATTACCCCGTTTTGGAAGGAATCCGGTGATAACGGCATGGAGGAGCTGACAAAGGTGGAAACCTGGCGCGAGGGCAATTCCATGTTTACCCGCATGACAATTAATGCCTGTGGCAGGAAACTGACCTCGCTGACACGCAGGGATACCGATGTGCAAACCACATGGGAGCTCGAGCATCTGCTGAAAAACACAGAAGATATTGAAGCCTACCTGCGTCTTCCGGAGCCGGCCGCCGGCGAACCGGATATTGCGCCCATGCTTGCTGAAGAGAAAAAGCTGGGAGATGCAGGAATCGTGAGCGTTGAAATGGGAGACCCTGTCTGCGCGGCTGCAAGCCTCTTTTCCATGGAAGAGTATACCGTCATCGCCCTCACGGAGCAGGCGCTTTTCCACCGCCTTCTTGAGAGGTTTGATAGGATAATCTTTCCAAGATGCCGGCAGGTTGCGGAGAAATTTCCCGGCCGGTTGTGGAGGATATGCGGTTCAGAGTATGCGAGCGAGCCGTATCTTCCGCCGCGCCTTTACGACGAATATGTCGTGCGCTATACGGGAAAGATGGTTAAGGAGATACAAAAATACGGCGGATACGCCAGGATTCATTCGCACGGAAGGTTGAAGGGCATTCTGCCGCTTATCGCGAAAATGAATCCCGACGGACTTGACCCCCTGGAGCCGCCGCCCCAGGGAGACATGACGCTTGCGCAGATTAAGGCGGCGATTGGGAAAGATACCGTTCTCATGGGAAACATAGAGGTCGCAGATATTGAAAACCTCCCAACTCCGGAATTTAAAAAAAAAGTTACGACGGCCCTGGGGGAAGGCACACAGGGTGGAGGGAGAGGATTCATCCTTCATCCGTCGGCCTGTCCCTACGGAAGGACGATAACTCCGTTGACGATGGCTAATTACCATACCATGATACGCCTCGCCGAAAATTTCTAAGATACTCTGGGATGATGAAAAATATCGTTGGTGAATGATTATAAACGCACCACATCCTCGGTCAGCTTGCAGGACTTCCACAAATTGCCGAAAGACGGTTTTTTGTATCGGCAATAAATTATAACTACATCAAATCTATCTTCAGTTTCATGAATATGAATTTCAGGAATTCAAACCATGCGACGCTGATTATGCCCGCGGCAAGACAGATAATCAAATCTGCCAGGTGTATGGTGCCGAAATGGAACATCTCCCGCATGAACGGCACATAAATAACAACCAGAAGCAGGACCGTTGCCGCGGCTATGACGCCTGCCAGCGCCCTGTTGGAGGAAAAAAACGAGGATATTATAGTTTTTGACCATGTCCTGTTTGTCAGAATAAGGCAGATATTTGATACTATCAGGGTGACGAAAGCCAGCGTTCTCGCTTCCGCCTCGCTCTGTCTGAGTTTCATTGACAGGTCAAAAATAGCCAGAACAATGATTAGAGAAAAGAGTCCCTGCAGGAGACTCAGGAAAAGCAGCCGTTTTTCAAAGAGAGGTTTTTTAGGGTCGCGAGGTTTTCGTTTCATCACATTGCTCTCAGGCGGCTCAGATTCAAAGGCGATTGAACAGGCCGGGTCGATTATGAGCTCCAGAAATACGATATGAACCGGGTATAGGATGTTGGGCCATCCGAACAGTAGCGGAATAAGCGCGCATCCCGCTATGGGCATGTGAACGCTTATAATATAAACCATCGCTTTTTTCAGATTGTCGAATATTCTCCTTCCCAGCCGCACGGCTTCGACAATGGATGAGAAATCATCGTTGAGGAGCACTATGCCGGCGGATTCTCTTGCCACGTCTGTTCCGCGTTCACCCATGGCGATGCCTATATGGGCAGACTTCAATGCAGGCGCGTCGTTCACCCCGTCTCCAGTCATGGCTACCGTTTCACCGTTCGCTTTCAGGGCGTCAACTATAAGGAGTTTCTGTTCAGGGACGACCCTGGAAAAGATATTGACCTCACGAATCTTCTTCCGCAGTTCTTCGCAATCCATCTTTTCAATCTCCGGTCCGGTAACCACCCTGTCGGGATATTTCAGACCTATCTCCTTTGCGATGCGCTGTGACGTTACGGAGTAATCGCCCGTAATCATTACAACCCTTATCCCTGCGTCATAGCATTCCCTGATGGCTTCGGGAACACTCTCGCGTATCGGATCGTCCAGCCCTATCAAACCGATGAACCTGAAATCGAAATCGTGCTGGGACTGCGGCAGAGCCTGTTTTTCAAAAGATGAACCGGCAACCCCCAGAACCCTGAGTCCATTGCCGGCCATTATTTGAGTATTCCTGGAGAGAGCTTCTCGTGCCTGTGCGTCAAGATGGCAAAGGTCCGCTATGGCTTCAGGGGCACCCTTCGTAGCTATCAGATATTCTTTGCCTTCCTTTGCCTTCCAGACGTGTGATAACGCAGACAGTTCCTTTGACAGCGGATACTCTTCTATCAGCGACCAGTCGAAATGAATGTGTTCCGTATTATAAAGGGTTTTGCGTCCCAATTCCTCAAGCGCTTTCTCCATGGGGTCAAAAGGATCTTTCTTGCTCGCGAGTATTCCGTATTCTATGAGTTGATGAAACGCCTCTGAGAGGGTAGGATTCCCGGTTGTCTCCAGGTCAAAAAAGTCTTTCCCGTTGAAAAGCTTCCTTATAGACATTCTGTTCTGTGTCAAGGTTCCTGTTTTGTCAACGCACAGTACCGTTGAAGCACCAAGGACTTCAACGGCTGAAACCTTTCTCGTCAGGATGTCTTTCCTGGACAGTCGCCATGCTCCCAGGGCAAGGAATATCGTCAATATTACAGGAAACTCCTCGGGCATTATCGCCATTGCCAGTGTGATTCCTGACAGAATTCCGTGTATCCAGTTGCCTCTCGTCAACCGGTAGATTACCACTATTACAAGGCAAAGCATCATAGCGACTGCGAAAATACTTCTGACAAGCCTGCCGATTTCTCTCTGCAGAAAGGTCTGCTCCCCTTCTATCGTGCTCAGCACTTTGCCTATCTTGCCCATCTCGGTGTCAATACCTGTGGCGATTACTTTGGCGATGCCCTGACCCTGGACAACAAGGGTTCCGGAGAAAATATAAGGAGAGCCGTCGCCTCCAGGTTTTTTCAGCTCAAGGTTTACATCGCTTGAAGGATGTTTGCTTACGGGGATGGCTTCTCCAGTCAGAAGGGATTCGTCAACCGTCAGATTCATACCCCATTGCAGTATGCAGTCCGCCGGGACCCTGTCTCCTTCGTGCAATATGATGATATCCTGTACCACAACTTCCTTACCCGATATTCTTTTCTGAATCCCTTCGCGGATAATCAGCGCTCTGGGGCTGGACAGGTCTCGCAGGGCTTCTATCGCTTTTTCAGCTTTACCTTCCTGATAAACCGTTATGCCTATAATAACGAATACAAATCCAAGGAGCATTGATGCTTCTCCCATGTCTCCCAGAATGACATATAATAAGCCGCAGATTACAAGGAGAATGAACATCGGTTCCGTGAATACTTCCAGGATGATATCTAAAACGCTTCTCCTGCGGGAAGACGGAAGTTCATTATATCCGTCATGTTCGAGTTTCCGGGAAGCCTCCTTTTCGGAGAGGCCTTTTATGTCCTGTATCTCTTTTTCCGTAAGTGCCATTTTTGACTTGATTGCTCCCTGTGTTTTAGAGCATGCGGACGAGTTAGAATGGTTCTCTTATGAAGAAGGCAGTCTCTGTGGATTCATGTTATCTCCGACGCATACGGTGACGGCTTTTGCTTCAACAAACAGGTCGGAATCTCTCTTAATCATCTGCCTGAAATGGATGGATGGAATAGTCAACTGTTCAACTGAAGTTGATATCTCAATCTCGTTAATACAGAATGCGCGTTTCCTGTAGTTTGCTTCAACATGAGCGAATACGAAAAGGATGCCTTTATTTATCAGCGCGGCAGTATCGATTCTCTTTGAAACAACAAATCCTTTTCTACCGTGGTCTTACCCTTGCGGTACCATCTGCTCCCTGTATAACATTTACATAGTCACCAGGCCTGAAATTTTCTTCCGGGGCGACTTCCTGAACAATAGCAACCGTCCTTCCATCATCAAGTTTCACGGTAATTTCAATCCCCTGCTTTGTCGTTACTTTCTTCTCTACCGCTGCCCCTGCCAATGCTCCTGCGGCTCCGCCTATGACTGTTGCGGCAGTCCTGCCCCTGCCACTGCCGATAGTCTGGCCTACAGCAGCCCCTGTCGCTCCTCCTGCAAGAACGCCTACCGGACCGCTTTCGCCCTCTATTGTAACATGATTTACCGATATAACCGTTCCCGCGTAAACGCTCTGCATTGTCCTGGCATCCTGCCTTCCATAGCTGGAACCGCGCAATGACCCCTGGCATCCCATCATTGAAACCATTAAAAGACCTGCCAATAAATATACCGCTACACATTTTTTCTTTTTCATCTTATGCTCCTGTTAAAATGAACGTTCTGCAATAGTAATTTCGGCAATCCGCTTTTATAACTATATTTAACATCCCCTTTTCCCAAATGTCAAGTTTTTGTTAGAGTTGAGTATATAGGCAACACTTTGTCTCCCAGTGTCTTGACATTCCTCCAATTTGTGTTATTATTAAGTGGACTATTCCACTATACCAATTTGGAGGAATGCCAACTTTTTTCGGTGCGGCGGAGTATGCCTGGAACACCGAGGCGCCCTGCGCGGACTATTTTCAACAGTGGCTTGCCGCAGACGGAGAACAGCCTGCGGAAATAATAGAGAATCTTCTTCCGCGTCTCTGCCGCAATGTCTGGGGTACGGAATTAGGTAATCTGCTGACAGAAGTGTTTGCCTCCAACGTAAGCTTTGCCTATCTTAATTACCCTTATGACACGCGCAACTGGGTATTATCATACACGCCTGACTTGAAAAACGAGGATGTTGACCGGATGTGCCAGCAGTACATGGGGGCCGCAAAGGTAGTAGCGGCTATTGACAAGGTATGGGAAAAATTGACTGGTCCGGACAGTAAGGAATTACTGTCTAACCTGACTTCTTTTGATGTTTGCCGATTATATGAAAGATATCTCAATATGCACGCTGCCTACTGGGTGGCTTCAGGCCGCTTCAATCTGTGGAAAGCCAGGCAGTTGATAAAGTCAGGCGATATGGAAGGCGGGCGCAAACATATCCAGGCTGGACTAATGGCGGTTGAAGAGGCGCCCGCGGATATGGAAAAGGCGTTTAAGGCTGTTGCGGCCGGGTCGCGCACTATGCCTGCGCGCGTTAACCGTTCAAGGAAAGACAAACTCTATAATTTCGACTTCAGCTT
>JAKJFI010000070.1 GCA_022704985.1 Candidatus Omnitrophota bacterium
ACGGTAACCTTCTTTTGTTCGTTTGACGCGTGGATAAAAAGGTTGTTCCCCACATAAATGCCTACGTGCCCGACGCTCCCCCTGCGTTTGAAGAAAACGAGGTCACCGTCGGCTATCTGGTCTTTTTCAACCGCGATACCTTCCTTGTATTGCAGATGGCATGTATTCGGAAGCGTTATTCCTATACTCCGATAAACTAACTTGGAAAGGGTTGAGCAATCTATTGAAGATATGCCCGTTCCGCCCAGTTTATAAGGCATGTTCAGATAGGTGAAAGCGTCCCTGATGATTGAATTGCGCAGGGTTACTTCTTTTGTGGTTTCCGATTCCGAGAATGTGCTTTCCGTTATTGGAACCGGGGGTACGATTACTATCTGCCCTTCCTTGAAATCCTCGTCAGCCAAAAGGTTGGCTTTCTTGAGTTCCTCAGGAGAAATGTTGTATTGAGCGCATATCTTGTCGAGGGTGTCGCCTTTTTTGATTTTATAATAGACCTTGTCTGTCATCAACGCCATGATAGGGTCTGGCGTGTCAATGTTTGGCATCTGGCGCGGCACGTTTATTTTCAGCCGGCGTCCCGCGACGATTGCGGAACCTTTCATGTTGTTGGCTTTTCTGATAGATGATACGGAAACGTTATGCTTCCTGGCTATAGAAGTGAGGTTGTCGCCTTTCTTGATAGTATAGTACCTGGTCTCATATCCCCATGTCGGATTGTCAACAGGCGTCGCCTTCTTTGATGATTTTGCGGAGGTTTTACTGAGCACCTTTTTGACTATTAGGCGTTGTTTGGGCTGGATGACTGAAGACTTAAGGTTATTGAGCTTTTTAATCTTGTCAGCGGAAGTATTGTATTTCTTCGCAACAGATGAAAGATTTTCGCCTTTTTTCACCGTGTGGTAATGCATGACGTATTCAGGATAAAGGTTGCCGGATGCAAAGAAAAATAAAAGCAATAAACAGAAAATGTGTTTTGAAATTCTCATTCTATCTCCTTTGTTTCTGAAGTAACGGGAAACACTTTTGACAATTCCCTTTTCTTCTGTTCGAAATAATCGTCTATCTTGCAACGAAGTCCCTCCATGTTCTCTATAGTCAGGAGGCGTTCCTCAATCTTCTGCTGTTCTTCTATGATGATTCTCAAGGCGTCCGCAACCGGATCCGGAAGCTTGTTATGGTTTAGGTCTATTTGCTCCCTTTTTGCCTGGCCTACTATCCTTCCCGGAACGCCTACAACCGTTGCGCAGGGAGGAACGGGTTTTATTACGACCGAGCCCGCCCCTATTCTCGAATTATCTCCGATGGTTATGGCCCCCAAAACAACCGCTCCGGCGCCGACAACCACGTTATTGCCGAGCGTCGGATGCCGTTTTTTCTTTTCTACGGATGTTCCACCGAGAACTACGCCCTGATAAAGAATAACACCGTCGCCTATTTCGGTGGTTTCCCCTATTACGACTCCCATTCCGTGATCTATGAAAAATCTCTTCCCTATGGCCGCCCCGGGGTGTATCTCAATTCCGGTCAGGAAGCGGTTCACGTGAGAAAGCAAGCGCGCGAGGCTTTTATCGCCCTTTTTCCACAAGAAGTGGGCGACCCTGTGCATTACGAGCGCGTGCAACCCCGGATAAGAGGTCAGAACCTCAAACATGTTTCTCGCCGCCGGGTCTCTTTCAAAAACTGTCTTTACATCCTCTTTTATCTTTTCAAGCATAGTTTATTAAATAGCAAGAATTCCAGGATTCTCAAATAACTCCTTAAACTTTTTATAGAATAATCCTGCATATGAACCGTCAATTATCCTATGGTCAAAAGAGAATGAAACGTTCATAACGGATTTTATTTCGGGTTTGTCTCCGACTATGACAATTTCCTTTCCGAGTTTGCCGACGCCCATGATTGCAGTGCCCGGAGGACTTATGATAGGTTGAAAATTCTCAACACCGTACATCCCGAGATTTGATATTACAAATCTGGCATTTTTCAACTCCGCTTCGCTGAGGCTGTTTGTCCGCGCTTTCTCGATAAGCTCTTTCCTATTGATAGAAATGTTTACAATATCCCTGTTGTCGCAGTCTCTCAGTACGGGTACAACCAGACCATGTTCCACCGATACCGCCAGTCCGATGTCAACCGCAGGGTAAATTCTGACTTCTCCGCTGACCATCGCCGCGTTTATAAGGGGGTATTCCCTTATCGCCTTTGCGGCCGTAAAGAGAAGAAAATCCGTATAGGTGAGATCCGTCCCCAGAATCTTTTTCTCATTTTTCAGTTTGATTATTTCGTCAGCGATAAACTTGCCCTGGAAATAATAATGGGGTATCTCTCTCTTGCTTTCGCTGAGCCGCTTGGCGATTATTCTTCTCAACGGAGTCCATTCCTGAACGGTGTATCCTGTATCACCGCCCTTCTCTCCCTTGAGAGGAACGGGTTCGGGTGAGGGTGAATGAGAGGTTTTGTTTTTTTCCACATAATCAAGAACATCCTTTTTCTCTATTCTTCCTTCCGGTCCTGTACCTTTTAACAGTGAAATGTCAATCCCTGATTCTTCCGCAATCTTTTTTGCGAGGGGACTTGCCTTAATCCTTTTCGAACCGTCGGGTTGCCTGATTTCCGTTTTAGTTTCTTCGGGTGCGATAGCCGCGGCAGGTTTATGCTCGGGAGGTTGTTCGCCGGAGGGTTTTTCGAGAGTTTCCGGCACGGGTTCATCGGGCGCGTCGGAGATGTATCCAATCGCCGTGATTACCGGAATGGGTTCGTCGGACGGTTCATGGAGCTTCCTGCGCAGGTAGCCCTCATGAAGGGATTCAACCTCGAAATTCGTCTTATCGCTCATGACTTCGAAGAGCACCTCTCCCTTTTCTACCTTGTCGCCGACTTCCTTTTTCCATGCAACAAGGTATCCCTCTTCCATCGTTTCGCCGAGTTTCGGCATAATCACTTCACGTATCATTCAATTATCCCCTTATGAGTTTTCTTGCCGCTCTGCATATCCTGTCTGAATCAGGTATCGCCAGTTTTTCAAGCACGGGGCTCTTCGGCATAGGCACATCCTCGCCGGCCACCCTTATTATCGGAGCGTCAAGATAGTCAAAAGCATTTTCCATAATCTGTGCGGCTATCTCCGCGCCTGTTCCGCCGGTTTTGCAGTCTTCCTCGACTATTATCGCCCTGTTTGTCTTTTTCACGGATTTGACCACGGTTTCAATGTCCATCGGAAGCAGTGTTCGGAGGTCAACTATCTCCGCTGAAATCCCTTCCTTCTCCAGCGTCTTTGCCGCCTCCTGGCAGAAAAGCGCCATCCTTGAATATGTAATGAGGGTTACGTCTTTTCCCTCCCTTTTTATGTCCGCAACTCCTATTGGTACGGTATATTCTTCTTCCGGTATCTGCCCCTTTGTGTTATAAAGCATTTTGTGTTCTATGAAAACTACGGGGTTGTTTTCTCTGATGGAACTCTTCAGAAGTCCCTTTGCGTCGTAGGGCGTAGAGGGCATGACTACCTTTATCCCGGGTATGTGTATGAGCCATGATTCAAGCGATTGCGAGTGGTGCGCACCCAGCGTTCTGCCTGCTCCCCCCTCGGTTCTCAATGTGAACGGCACGGTGCATTTGCCACCGAACATGTAGCGTATCTTGGCTACCTGATTGTTGAGCTGTTCCAGGCACAGACCGATAAAATCAATGTACATTATTTCAACTACCGGTCTCATGCCTGTCAAAGCCGCTCCAAGCCCGACTCCCACTATGGCGTTCTCCGATATGGGGGTATCAAGCACCCGGTTGTCCCCGTACTTCTTCCAGAGCCCCGCCGTTACCCCGTATGCTCCGCCGTATATGGCTATGTCTTCTCCGAGAAGGAAGACGTTGGGATCCTTTTCCATTTCTTCAAGCAGTGCTTCGTTCAGCGCTTCCCTGTAAGTAATCTCCTTCATCCCTTTGCTCCTCTTGAAAAATTCCAAGTGTTCATATATATAAATCGGTGTAGAGCTCTTCAGGTTCCGGGTACGGGCTGTTAATGGCGTAATCCACAGCTTCGTCAAGCTCCTTAGTTACAAATTCTTCCAGTTCTTTCACTTCTTGCTCCGAAATAACGCCCTGCCCTATCATCTTTCCGGTGAAAAGCTTTATAGGATCGCGTTCGCGCCAGAACTTCTCCTCCTCTCTTGTCCTGTAGTTTCTCGGGTCGCTCCGGCTATGTCCGTAATACCTGTATGTGTTTGCCACTATAAAACTGGGTCCGTTGCCGTTTCTTGCATAATCTATCCATTTGCGCGCGGTTTCCCTTACGGCAAGTACGTCCTGTCCGTCAACGCAATCATATTTCATATCGAACGCAAGCGCTTTCTTTGTAAGGTCCTGAACCGCACTTGCCCTCTCCACGGAAACACTCATGCCGTAGAGATTGTTCTCGCACATGTAGACGACCGGAAGTTTCCAGAGTGAAGCCATGTTCAGGCACTCGAAAAAGATGCCGTTGTTGGTGGCGCCGTCGCCGAAGAAACAAACCACGACCTGTCCGGTTTTTCTCATTTTTACGGAAAGACCTGCTCCCGTTGCTATCCCGAGGCTTCCCGCCACTATCCCGTTAGCTCCGAGGTTGCCCTTGGAAACGTCTGCAAGATGCAGGGAACCGCCTTTTCCCTTGCATACCCCGGTTTTCTTGCCCAATATTTCGGCCATCAGCGCTTTCAGGTCCCCGTCCTTTGCGACAGCGTGTCCGTGCCCCCTGTGCGTGCTCGTGATATAGTCATCGGCATTCAGCGCCGAGATTGTCCCGGTCGCCACTGCCTCCATTCCGGCGTATAGATGCGACCCGCCTTCCGCTATATTCTTTGCCAGCAGTTCCATTATCCTGTCCTCAAACTGCCGGATTTCCATCATTTGTTGCAGTAATTTCTTGGCAAGTTCCTTATCTGCTTCCATCATGTCTCCCCTTATCCGGACTCCCCTCAAGACAAGACTTCTTATGAGGGGTTCATGACTTTTACGGTGTTATGATTATCTTGAGTCCTTTCTTTTTCTCCGCTTTCTCAAGTCCTTTCTTTATGTCTGCAAGCTTAAACGCATCCGTTATAAAATTCTTTGCATTAATCCTTCCTGACGAAATCATGTCCAGCGCTATCCTGTTGTGGATAGGGTTTGACCCGTGGGTGCCTGTCACAAAAAATTCGCCGTAGTGCAGAAGGTTGCTGTTGAAATTTATTAAAGGTTTCTCTTTTGGAAGTCCTCCGAAATAATTAACCGAGCCTCTTTTCGCAACCAGTTCGAGCGCCAGTTCCTGCGGCTGGTGCGCGCCTACCGCTACTATGACCCTGTCGGCCATTCTTCCGTCCGTCAATTCGGAAACGGTCTTTTTTATGTCGGATTTGCCCATATCTACGAGAACGGCGCCGGTGAAACCGGCAGACTTTATCCTGTCGGAAGAAATGTCGGCA
>JAKJFI010000071.1 GCA_022704985.1 Candidatus Omnitrophota bacterium
CGCCGTTGAAAGCCATCGGAATCCAGCGGCCGCTGGTTGCGCTACACGATGCCAGTGGAATCTCTTCCATACGCCGGCATTCACCTTCCAGGAATGATAAAAAGGCCTTAGAGCGTTTCATCTCTCCGGGAAACCCGTCCAGTTTTTCAATTGTATTTCCTGCGTGGCGGATGCTCTGCCGCAGAAGTTTTACGGCTTTTCTGATAGTCCGTTCCGACAAATGATGGTCTTTCCGGACATAGAAACACAACTGGTTGTAGCAGTCCCATGAACGCCAGTATTCTGCGATTGCAGAATACGGAACCGTTGTATGCCCGATATGCCGGACAAGCCTTTTCCAGCCGGCAATCTCCCGTTCAAGCAGGGGAATGCTCTGTCTGATTTCTTTGGGATAGAACTGTCCCATCTGTTCCATCAAGGGTATGCTTTTGCCAAGCGCGACAGACCTCTTCGCCAGCAGGGATGTCTTCTCAAGATGTCTGATTCCTGTCCTAAGACGCACTGACGCGGCGCGCCCGTCGCTTTCAAAACCGGCTGAATACAGTTCCACGCCGGCTTTTATTTTCTCGCTTGCGTAACGGCCGAAAATAGCGTTCCATTCCACATAATCGCGCAGGTTCTCCAACGACGGAGACATGCCGGCGCTCTTCTTAACGCGTCCCATATACCGCAAAGACGCACCGGCAAGCGATTCAAGTTCCCGCGCTACGGCAAGCGGAGAGGTGCCATGGCAACCGGGATTCCGCGCAAACTCCATTACCGAAACAACCGTTTCTCCCCACCTGTGGAAGGGATATGCGTAAGGTCCGTGAAGACGGAAATCCCCTTTATGGTCGGCGTTAGAGGAAACAGTGAACGGACCTATAACGCCCAGGTTGCCGCCGACGCCGAACGGTATGCCGTAGTCCCGGTCAACCAGACAGATGTACCGGGGAACAATCCGGCTCGAGGATATTATGGATTTGAATATACTACGCCCGCGGCCAGTCTTGAAATGTTGGTTGATACGCCTTATCCAGAAGGATTCCTCAAACCTGGCATCCGGACAAGCGGCATAGAACCCAGCGGCTTCTTCGTGCAGCCACAAGACCTCCCTGTATTTTTTCATCGCGTCGGTGAGAGGCTCCTTTGGCAACGGCATCCCCCGTCCTATCCAGTTGTCGAAGCCGGCAAAACATCCGATTCCGTCGCCGCCTTTTTTGCGCAGGTCGTTGAAGAGGCGAGCCGTAAATTCCGGGTCTCCCCACAGCAGTCCTTTCACGTTCTTTCCCGTGGCGTTGCCGGGACCGAACAACGCCATTATGGGAAGTCCGGTTTCCTTTTTCCAGCGGGGGATTCGACTGTCAACAACCGGTTTGAAAATATTCTCCTGGGTAATCTTGTGCGTCAGCACAGTATCGCCCCTGTACAACCCGGCAAGACGGCGGATATCCTGCGGGAAATGCGCGCCCCAGAGCCGGAGGAACAAACGCGGCGGCGCAGCCATCCGGTTCAAGGCCGCAAGGATGCTCTTCTCAAAGAAATCCGTATTGTCCTTGGCCGCCTCCCAGCATGTCATCAGTCCGGATAGGTCCGGATAAGTCCGGAACAACTCTTCGTGGCAATACCGGTTATACTCACGCAACAGGGGGGTATCTATGCACCCCCACCCCCGTCCCACCGCGAACGGAAGGCCGTGTTTCCTGCCGAACCCCGGAGAACAATGGATAATGTACTCCATGAGAACGATGTCTATACCGCATCTCTTGCCCTCGGAGATTAGCCAGTTAAAATGAGCTATGTTCCGGTCGGTTTCGGCGGGAGAGAAAAAGGCGGCTTCGGGGAAAGAATGATACCTGATGAGCAGAGGATAGGGATGCACGTTCCAGAAAGTGATTCCGTTGAATCCTGCTTCTGCAAGCCGGGCAAAACGTTCTTTCCAGTAGTCCCGGTCATACCACCACCAGTCGAATCTATGTTCGCCGGCCTGATAGCATTCCTGGCCGTAGTCTTGTCCCAGCTGGAAGGGAAGCCACTGCTGAAAATGCCTGAACCTGAATGATTTCTGCACGGATTTCATGAAGAAGCCTCCTTTTTGGAGTTGCCGTCCAGTCCGCAGTCCGTCCAGTGGAAACGGATGGGATATAACGATTGATAGTCAAGAATGATTCTTCCGCCACTTGTGTGAAAGATGGAAGGAAAGCGGTCCGTTCCTTCATCGCCGAAAAATCTGTCTGCGTCCCATCCAATATTCAAAGCTGTCAGTCTTGCTCGAAAGTCCACCAGGAAACCTTGATTTCCGGAGACTTGTGCCAGCTGCAGTGGCCGTCCATCCAGACAAAATTGGCGCCCTCGCTATGGACGAAACCCATACTGTCGCGGATACTCGTCAGTCCAAACTCTGACGCAATAATGATATTATCGGCTACGCTGTCACAGAACATCACCGTCCCAGAGGTATCTCTCACCTGGGAATACTTCTTCAACGTATTTGCATTGGCGGACGTATTCCCGCAGTCTCCGTTGATGGCATAGTTCTGCGATTCGGGTCTGTTCGCAGTTATGATATGCCGCCTGTACGGATTCTGAGGACAGGACAGAGCCCATATCTTCCTGCGGGCTTCCTTCACATTATTGGTGCCCAGCAGTGTTGGATAAAAATCACTCAACATTCGCGGCCATAAATAGTTATTGTAAGGAGCGCGTGGCGGGAAATACCCATTCTCCATTTCAGTGTATAACAACACTATCATATGCAACTGCTTCAAGTTGTTTACGCAGACAGCCTGTCTTGCGCGTTGCCGCGCCTGCGACAGCGCCGGCAAAAGCATCGCCGCAAGTATTGCTATTATAGCTACCACCACCAGAAGTTCTATAAGCGTGAAGGCGTTCCGCCTTACCTCCCTCCCTCCTTCCTTCCTCTTTTCCATAATACCCCCTCCTTTTTTTATATCCGTCAAACCACTGCCGCGGCAACTTTCTTTTCGGGCATCCTCTTAAGGACGGTTGCACAGGAAGCCCTGTGAACCAGATATGTCCGCAATATCCGTTCTGCCGGAACCGTACGCCGGGAATCCTGAATGGAAGACGCCAGCAGGTATGCCGCTTCCCGCCCCATCTCATAACGCGTTTTCTTGCGGAGTTCTCGTATCGCCTGCTGGATGGTTGCATGAGAAACACTGTGTATATGAGCAAGGTCTCTGAACGGAGGCAGGGAGGTGCCCGGCGGGTACTGCCCGGACTCAATCTGTTTTTGAATTTCACCGACGATTGATGAAACCAGTTTTTTCTTCATCTTATTATATTATACATTATGTATAAGTGTTTGTCAAGTTTATGTTAGGGTTGAGTATATAGGTAACACTTTGTCCGTAATGACAAATATGCGTTCTTGCGAAAAGATGTTATAATAGTCTTCTATCAAAAGGAGCGTATGAAAGAGAAGAAAGAAGGGTTCGACATACGGATAATACGTTCACCGTGGAGCGATTTCTACGGAAGAGAGATTGAAGATTGTCCAAAGACCCATCCGGACAGCTACCTGAAAGAGGTGGCGCGCGAGGGGTTTAACGCTGTATGGCTGCATTGTGTGTTGCGCGATATAGTTGCCTGCGACGCATTCCCTGAGTTCGGAAAGAAAGAGAAGAAGCAGATTCCCGCCCTGAACAAGCTGGTGGAGAAAGCGGACAGGTATGGACTTAAGGTTTATCTTTATCTCTGCGAACCACGGGGATTCAAGGAAGAGGACCCTTTCTGGAAAAATAATGCCGATGTCAGGGGGCAATCATGGAGTGTTAAGCACTCGGGTCCCTTTGAAGGAACCTATGTTGCTTTATGTTCGAGTACGCAAAGGGTAAAGGATTATCTATACCAGAGCAGTCGCGACCTGTTTTCAAAGGTGCCGGGACTGGGCGGCGTCTTCATGATAACTGCGAGTGAATTCCATACCCACTGTTATTCGCACTACCCGAAAAATCTGAAGAATTTTTCCGACCCGAACATAAGAAAATGGGGCAAAACGCCGTTTGAATGCGGCAGGTGCGCAAAGAGGCATCCTGTGGAGGTTGCGGCCGAGGTAATTACCCTGGCGAACAAGGGGATAAAGGATGCAAATCCGGGCGCAAACGTGATTGCATGGAACTGGAGTTGGTATATACTGGAGCCTGACCCCCAGAAAAAACTCATAAGCCTCCTGCCCAAAGATGTGATTTTGCAGGGAGATTTTGAAAGAGGCGGGTTTCAAAACATTCTTAATAAGCGGTTGGAGATTGATGAATACAGTCTTTCCTATACAGGTCCCTCGCCGAGGTTCAAAAAACTGTTCGCGCTGGCAAGAAAACGGGGGATGCGGGTTATCGCAAAACTGCAGATAGGCACTACCCACGAGCTTGTTACGGTTCCGTACCTTCCTGTCCCGTACATAATCGCGGAGAAAGTGAACAGGCTGAGAAAACTCGGAGCCGACGGATATCTCGGATGCTGGATATTCGGAGGCAACGTCTCGGTCATGAGCAAGGTCGCGGGAAAGATGTCGGTCAACGCGACGATGACCCCTGCAAAAGCTGTCGGGGAAGTGGCGATTGAGGAGTTCGGAGAAGAAGCGGCAGGATATGTTGCAAAAGCATGGAAGCATTTCTCGGCGGCGTGGAAGAACTATCCGTTCAGCATACCGTTTCTTTATTATTCTCCGATAAATTATGCAACCGCCTATCCTCTGACGCTCGATGCAAAAGCCGTTCCCAGAATACCTTCATGGAAACTGAACAGAGATAGTAACGGATACCTGTTTGCCGGAGACAACCTGAAAGAATGGATTACCCCTTTTACCGCAGGTTTTGCCGTTAAGACGCTCAAGAAACTGCTGGCAGAATGGGAAAAGGGCATTCGGATGCTTGAGAAAGGGGCAGAGAAACAGCGGAATCAGCGGTATAGAACAGAAACGGACATGGCTGTTCATATATCTCTGCTGGTAAAAAGCACAATCAACATCATCGAATTTTACGGTTGGCTGAAGAAATACAGGAAAAATACACCCGGAGCAAAGACCGCTTTACGCGGTATTCTGAAAGCTGAATTAACCATCGCAAAACTGGACAGGGAAATTATCAGCAGGAATCCCGATTTCGGCTACCACGGGGAAGCGCACGCTTACCTGATAACGGAAAAAGACCTTTCATATAAAATCTCTCTGTTGAAGAAACAGCTAAAAAGACTGTAAATATTCACTTAACCCCATCTTGTCATGGAGATTGCTTCGTCATACAAAATATTCCTCGCAATGGCGCGGGAGAGTGAGGACTTATAAAGAACTTAGCGGTCTTTTTTAGGAACCCGTACT
>JAKJFI010000072.1 GCA_022704985.1 Candidatus Omnitrophota bacterium
GGTTTTCTTATATGGGGAGTAGGGGTAAGCGACAGCGGAAAAAAGGCATACTGTGCCGCGGTTGTCAACAGGGAAGCCATTACAATCAGGGAATACTACCAGAATGTGGGGGCTGTCGAAAAGAAATACAGGGAAATTTTCGGGGATAAGGCATCGGAATTCCTGAAAGGCATGAATATCGAGCAGGGTGTGCTTGAGAATATGATAAGGGAAAGAATTCTCCTTCAGCATGCCAAACGAAGGAGAATAAGGGTTCTGAACAGCGAGATAGTGGAGGTGATAAAGTCGGATCCGTCTTTCAGGAATGAGGAGGGGAAATTTGACGAGAGAAAGTTCAAGGAAATCATATCCTATTACCCGACCGAGGAACTGCGCAAGATAGAGGACGATATAAAAAAGAACCTGATAATAGAGAAACTCAAGGAGTTGGTTATATCTGAAGGCGGAGTTGCCGTATCTGACGATGAGGTGGCGCAGTACATTAAGAACAATCAGATAAAGAATGTTGAGTCCGAATCTATAAGAAGAACACTGCTCTGGCAGAAACGCGAGCAGTATTTTAACAACTGGTATTCCGATTTAAGGAAGAAGTCAAAAGTGAAGATATACCTTTCATTTGAAAAACAGCCCGAAGCGGATGGAGCAGTCAACAAGAATGCGGGTACGGAGAATGACAATGGTGGAAATTAATCCTTTCAGGGGTTACGCGTACAATCCGGAGAAGGTGAAGGACATAAGCAACGCCATAGCTCCGCCGTGGGACGTTATTGATGCAGGCGGCGAGATGCGCCTGAAATCGCTTTCCGAGTGGAACGCAATTAATCTGATATCGGCAAAAGCCGACCCGGCCGGGGTCAGGGATATTTTCGAAGACTGGATAACAAGAAAAATTCTCACGAGGGATGCGGAAGAACATTTCTATTTCAGCCGTCACAGTTTCAAATGGATGGACAGGATGTTTACGCGGCAGGGGATTTTTGCGCTGTTGCGCCTGCAGGATTTTTCTTCTGGCAATGTCATTCCGCACGAGAAGGTTTTTGAAAAATATCATGCCAACCGCTACAAGTTGATAGAAAAATGCAGGGCGAATTTTTCGCCTGTCTTCATGCTTTACAAGGATGACTCTCGCGTAATAGACGGTATTATAGATGGCTCCATGCCGGAAATCGAGGGAGTGATGGAAGGCGAAGACAGGGTTGCTTTCGGCAGGATAAAAGACGCCGCAACGATAAGCCGCATTAAGGATATCCTGTCGCCCGGAAAGCTGATAATAGCGGACGGGCATCACAGGTATCAGGCGGCTATCCGATATTACAGGGACAACCCCGATGCGGAAAACAGTTTTGTCCTGGTATTTTTGGTAAACATCGAATCCCCTGAACTTTTAATACTTCCCACGCACCGTTATGTCCGGTCGAACCTTTCCTTCATAGAAAAGAAAAACGACTTTGAAAAGTACTTTGATATAAAAAGGATGAGGTCTGTGGAAGATATGTTTTCCGGCATGCAATGCGATGAAGATGCAAGAGTATTCGGTGTGTACGAGAAAGGCGAATTTTATACGATTGGCATGAAGGACAGGGAAGAGGTGAGGAAGCGGATGCCGGATGGATTCTCAGCACAGTGGCAGATGCTTGACACGGTAATACTGCATAATCTTATTTTCACAGGGTTGCTTGATGCGCCGTCTCCCGATATATTCTTCCACCAGTCGGCGGAATACCTTCTCAATGAGTACCGCAGGACGGAGAGCGGCGTGATTTTCTTTTTGAATCCGGTGAGCAAGAAGCAGTTTGCGGATATATGTTTCAGCGGAGAACTGATGCCTCAGAAGACCACCTATTTCTATCCCAAAGTCCCCACCGGCTTAGTCATACACAAGTTTGAATAGAATTTTTCCATTTTCTCCTCTCCTTTGCAAAGTTTGCCAAAGTATCAGTAAAGAGAGGTGAGAGGGTTCAGGTTAAGGGTAACAGTAATAAGAAAAAGAGCCCTGAAATGAATCAGGGCTCTCTTTTTATTCGTCACTTTCCAGCGGATTAATATCTGGGACGTCTCTTGTCTCCTCCGAATCCGCCTCTGCCGCCGCCGGGTCTTCCTCCAAATCCGCCTCTGTCGTCGAATCCGCCCGGTCTGCTGTTTCTTTCTCTCGGGGGCTGCGCCTTGTTTACGGTAAGCTTTCTTCCGCTCAATTCCTGTCCGTTGAGCGCTTCGACCGCCTGTTGAAGTATCTCATCAGATTCAACCTCAACGAAACCAAAACCTTTTGCCCTGCCGGTATATTTGTCAATTATCAGGGTTACGGTCTTCGGTTCGATGCCTTTCTCTATGAAAAAGGCTTTGAGTTCGTCTTCAGTCGTGTTGTAATCCAGATTTCCTACATACAGCTTGTTTGTCTGTTCCATTATTCCTCTCTTCTTGCTCTCCTTAAAAGGGGAAAGCGATTGTTATAAGCCAATTCGTTTGCACTGTTTATTTATCATTTACCTTGCTATTTTCTCATCGCCCCCCTTTTTGCAGTAACGTAGCAAAATCCGGTATCCCTGAATCGCCCTGATATGCAATGGCTTCCGGGTTCCTGCCTGCTTCCTTGGTCAAATAGTTGTTGAGGATAACATACAAATAAAGTCTTGTCCATAGATGATTCCCTGTTATTCAATATCCCTCCGGCTGTCCTTTGTTTAGCATATAATAATATGTCGTTACAACCGTAAATACAATCAATATCAATGCTTTTGTCATGAAGGAAATGTTTTACTCTTGCCTCTTCGTTGCGGATGCCTGGGTTATAGACGGCACTCCCACAGGGCAGAGGCGCGCCTGGGCGTGTCTGTTTCGGCTACGTAGAGTGTATCTCCTTTTCCGTTGATGCTCAGTCCGTGCGGATAGTCGCAGAAGATATTTTTCTCCGTATCAATGAGCGGCCCAAGCCGGCGGAAGGAGTTTTTCTTCCGGTCATAGCTCCAGAGTTCCGAGAGCGTTCTGGCATTGCCGCTTCCCATGCCGCTCGTACCGTAAAGCAGTCCGTCGGGTCCTTCCGCCAGACCTGCTATCCGCATGGCTGGCGACGGCTTCCCAAGCCATTGACAATTACCAGCTTCCGGGTCCAGACGGTAGAGGTTGCCGTCCACCGCTCCTATGTAGATATATCCGTCGTCAGAGGTAAACATCGTGTCCACCGCGGGAAGCGAGGCTGGCGGATTGAACCGGACGGATTCATCGAAAGGCCCGAAAAGGTGATAGGTTGACTCGTCTCGTTCAGGATTATAGGATAGAAATTTCGGTGGAATCAGCCTGTTTTCGCTTGCCAGTTGCGTCCATGTGCTCCATAATGTTCCGTTGCTGTCAACTGCCAGCGAGTGGGGAAATCCGACTGGCGTTGCCAGAATCTTTGCTCGTCCTGCCATCAAATCGTATTTGAAGACGAACGAGTATGGATAGGTTAGTCCATAAATGATTTTTCTCTTGTGGTCCATCGTAATCGTCTGGATACCGACCGGTGTGGGCGCAGGGTATAGCTATTTTTTCTATCCTGTTATCCGCCAGCTCGTATTTGAATATCCACCCTCCGGATTCTTTGTGTGCTTCGGTATAATCAAGCAGCCAGGCTGTGGCTCCGTATATCACCCCTTCATCGAGAATGAGCGAACGGTGCAGTTTAACCTCGTGTTTCTCAGCTGTTTTTCCATATCCGAGAGAATGAAACTTCTGCGTCTCTGGGTCAAAAACATGGAAAATATCGTTTACCTTTGAAGCCGTCCCCACATATACCAGTTCGGCGACCGGCTCGCATAGTACGTTTGTCAAAGAACCGTAATCGGTCTGTTCCCGCTTTTCTTCGGGGATGAAATGCGCTGTAACCTTTTTCAATTCCGCCATGTTCTCCTCTCTTTTTATTTGTGCAGGTCGCACCTTCCTTCGGGATATCCTTTTAACCCGTAACGGTCATATACCGTACGGGATTAGTTGTTTAGTAGCCGTGTGTTGGAAGGAAACCATCCCTCGTAATCCTCGGCATACATGAGCAGAGCCAACCCAAATTGTTTAAGGTTGTTTATGCATGCCGTTGCCCTTGCCCGTTCTCTTGCTTGTGAGAGTGCCGGCATGAGCATTGCGGCAAGAATGGCTATTATCGCTACTACCACAAGCAATTCTATGAGCGTGAAACCGTTCTTTTTCCTCATTGTTTCGTCCCCCCTTTATTTATGAAAGACCTTTTTCCCGCTACTGCTGTTTTTGTCTTCCTCCTTTCCCCCTTTCTTACGGGAGCGGTTGATTCTCTGATAATCAGTTCTGCCGGAAGAATCACCTGTTCCTTCTCTTTATCCGGGTTTTCAAGTTTCTCTATCAGTATTCTTACCAGATGTTCGGCAGTTTCTCTTCTCGGTTGGTTAATAGTGGTTAAGGCAGGTATGGAGTATTGACTTAATTCAATGTTGTCAAAGCCTATAACGGAAAAATCATCAGGAACTTTAAATCCTTTTTCATTGACCGCCCGGATAAATGTCATTGCCGTGAGGTCATTGTGGCAAAAAACAGCTGTGGGACGCGGATTCAACTCCAGCAGTTCCATTGTTTTTTTATAACTGCTCGGTATGGTTGCATCTGCTTCCAAGAGGTATTCTTCGCGCAGTGGCAGGCCGTTTTCCATCAATGCTTTTTGAAAACCTCGCAGTTTTGTCTGCACGAACAAATCATTCTTGTTGACGCAGAGATAAGCAAAATCTCTGTGTCCAAGTTCTACCAGGTGTTTTATCGCCTGGTAAACCGCTTTTTCTCTGTCAATGGTTACTGAATCCGTTTCAATCATATCGAAATTCCCAAAAATTACAAAAGGCGCATTGTTCCTTTGCATTTCCCAGAAGGTGGGAATGCTGTTAATGCTGAAGGCTGGACCCATAATAATCCCGTCCACTGTTTTCCTTTGCAGCAGAGAGATGCTTCTTTTCATGTATGCGGATGAAACCGATAGAAGCAGGGAATAACCCCTTTTTTTTGTTTCTTTTTGTATCTCCTGAGCCAATTCTCCGTAGAGGGGATTGTCCAGACAGGCTGGGATTGAAAGTCCTATAGAGAACGTTTTGCCAAGTTTCAGGTTGCGGGCAGCTTCGTGGGGACGGTAATTGAATTTTTCTGCAAGCCTTTGTATTTCTTCTTTTTTCTTTCTGCCTATATCAGGTTTGTCGCGCAACGCCCGTGAAACGGTAGTGGCGGAAACCTGCGCCATTCTTGCCAGGTCCTTAAGCGAA
>JAKJFI010000073.1 GCA_022704985.1 Candidatus Omnitrophota bacterium
CTTTGGACTTCTGCTGGTTAAAGAGGCGGGGCACGGAATAGACACTTTCTTGATGTGCATACCGGTGTTTTTTCTCTGGTCTGAAGAGCATCTCACGATTACGCGCGAAGCTATACGAGTGCAGCCGAGGAAAGTGCAGGACTGGCTGGAGCCCGAAAAAGACCTTTTATGGAAAGTCTATTGTCTCTTCCCTGATTGGAACTGGCCGTGGTGCGGCGAGTGGGGAGGGGACTCCGGAGCTCCCAACGCCGGCCGCAATCCGGACTGGCGCCGCGAGTGGAACATGTCATACTATGTCGGGTGGGACCCCCTGCGTCAGGAAGGCACTCTTTTCCCGCCGGGCAAGGATACTCTGCCGCCCGGCTGTCCTCCCGTATCCACGGAACCATCGTTCCCTGTTTCCGGCAGCCGTTACTGTCCCATGGGCAGTTACAGTGTGCCGGAGCGGTACCTTCCTCTCGTGGTAAAAGCGATAGAAGAAGGACGGTTTGCCGACGGCATGCGTTTCCTCGGGGTCATGCTGCACCATGTTGAAGACAGGGGCGCCTTTGCATACTGGCCGGATTTGCACATTAAAGGACATGTTACGGACCAGAAGCTAATTCAAATAAGCGGTTACAAGCCCGCACCGTTGGGCGAGAGCATTGAAGAAGCCGCCGCAAATCTGAAGCGGCGCATGCATGAGCTCTCCGCTTTCCAGATGAAAAGGGTTGCGAAAGTTGCAAAGGCGCATAAGTCGGGCAATATTGATGATATCAACGCCGCGGTCCTGGAATTTGCGGTTGAGACATGCCGGCTCACCGCGGATACCATACTCACGGCGGCGCACCTCATGGATTACGGAAAGCCTGCCAACTACTGGGGATACTGGTTGGAGCCTCCCAATTGCGGTAATCCCTTCAAGCTGAATCTTATTGATAACCCATCCTTTGAACGGGATGACGGAAGCGGCTATCCTGACGGATGGGTTATAGAATGGCATAACCTGAAGGACAAGCTGGGCAGGGCTGAATGGGACTGGAGCAGAAAACATTCCGTTTTTTCAAAGGTGGTACGCGGAGGGGAGCGGTCGGTAAAGCTGATGTGGACACCCAAAGAAGGAATAGAGTGGCATCAGCGCTGGCCAGTTGCGGCTTTTGTAAGCAAAGGGGAGCGCTACCGGTGCAGCGGGTGGATAAAGACCCAGGAGGCGACCGGCAGTACGTACCTTGCCGCATATACGTACCGCAGGGACAATGAACCGGTAAAGACATTCCGCAGTCGTACGTTATCCGGTACGCACGATTGGAAACGCGTGGAGTTTGACATAACAATCCCCGAAGGAGCGGAGAGACTTCGCATGGCGTGCTGTTCCGACGGAAACAATGGAGCGGCTTGGTTTGACGAAGTGGAGATGTACCGCATATGACACTGGCAGAAAATGCACGCTTTCCCGACTGCGACTATCACATACATACCGTTTACTCCGGACATTCCGCGCCGGATATGACCGTTCGCAATGTCATAGAGATGGCCGGAGCGCTCGGACTGCAATCTATTGTTGTGCTGGAACATGCCTTTTATGCCGATATGGGCAGGGCCAGTCTTGAACAGATAAGAAAGGACGCGGCGGCGGTTGAGTCACCGGTAAGAGTTCTTATCGGCATGGAGATAGACCCGGACTATTCCCGGAAAGGGCGCCTCGTATTCGAGGGTTTTGACAGAAAGGAGCTTGACGCAGTGCTTGTCGGGACTCATGCCGTACCGGGCACAGGCAAAGGGTGGCATGCCAGGCTGGACCTTACGCGAGATGAGCGGGAGCGGATATGCCGGATGTGGTTTGACACCATGGAAAGAGTCGTTGAGGAAGCGCCGATAGATGTAATCGCTCATCCCGGAAGGCTCCTTTCCCGCAACGGCATCGTTGAGGACTTCGGCGGAAGCGTATTGAAGAGTTTTGAACGCCTGTTCGCCATAGCGAAGAAGAAAAACGTTGCCTTTGAATTGAATGAAAGCCTGCTGAAGCTTCTTAATAGCGAAAACCGCCTGCATTCATATACCGAAGTAATCTCTCTGGCGCTGTCAAGCGGACTTAAAATATCAATCGGCTCCGACGCTCATTCCCTTGACAGGATTGGGGAAAGTTTTTATATTGCACAAATAATAAGACAACTGCATTTAACTCCTGATAACCTGTATGTTATCAACAAGACTTGTCAGAAAAACAGTAGTCTGTAGGAGAGAACTCATATGGCAACAGATTCTTTTATAAGGAACATAATCAGAGAAATGTCTCTTGATGAGAAACTTGGTCAGATGTTTATGGGAAATTTTTGCGGAACTACAAGTCCCGATGAAGTGATGGACGGAGTGGACAGATACAAACCCGGAGGACTTCAGTTTTCCGCAGTTTTTGAAAGATTTGTACGCGGCGGAACTCACCGGCTTTGCGGTATATCTGAAAATGAGCCGTTTGGCGACGTGGCGCAAAGAATATACGAAATAAGAAACAACACTCTCAGGAAAACCGGAATCCCTCTTTTTATAGGGGTAGACCACGAGGGCGGATTGGGCGGTTGCGTTCTCAGGCGAAGGAATATGACTATGTTCCCGATAAGTATGGGGATAGCCGCGGCGGGTTCTCCCGAACTTGCTTATCAAACCGCGCTTGCAAGCGCACAGGAAGCCGCGCTGATTGGAGTCAACATGTTTTATGGCCCCGTGCTGGATATTAACACAAATCCTGCGAACCCGGAAGTAGGATGCCGTGCGTTCGGAGATGATGCTGAAACCGTGATGCGTTACGGAAATGAATATATCAGGGCATACAGAGATGCGGGGATAATAAGCACGGCAAAACATTTTCCGGGCAAGGGAGAGAACGCCTCCGATGAACATGAAAAGTTAAGCTGTATAAACCTTGACAGGGACAGGCTTGAAAAAGTGGAGCTTGTTCCGTTTGCAAGAGCGATAGAGCTTGGCGTTGATACAATCATGGTGTCCCACACCATTTTCCCGGCTCTTGACGGAAATTCAGGTCTTCCGGCCAGTCTGTCAAAAGGAATAATAACCGGTCAATTAAGGGAGAAAATGGGTTATGACGGAATGATAATCCCGGATACGCTGTGCATGTTTGCAATTTCAAAGAATTACGACCTTCCGTGGGCCTGCGCAACGTGTCTTGAGGCTGGAGCAGACATGGTTTTTATGAAGATTGAACAATGCAGGGACGATATGTTTAAGGAAATAAAAAAGTTCGTTAAAAAGAAGTTGCTTACCGAGGACAGGATAAACGAATCGATAAGACGCATATTGGAGCTTAAACATAAAAGAGGATTATTCAAGCTTCTTGAATACGACAGGGAGAGAATAGAGAAAGGCATAGGAACTTCCCATAACCGGAAGATATGTCGCGAAGTCTCGCAGAAAAGCGTTGTTCTCATCAAAGAAGAGGAAGACATCCTGCCGTTAAAACTGTCTCCCCGCAAAGAGATTCTCGTCATAAATCCGCGCTGCGAATCGGTGACCATGGCAGATGACCGGAGGTATTCCCATCACATACTCAGGGACTGCGTTCTCAAGAGGCACAAGAACGTGGAAGAATTTCTTGTTGATGAGGACCCTACGGAGGCTCAGATATATGAAGCCGGATTTCTGGCGCGGCGGAGCGATGCCGTCATATTGGGGATGTATAAAGACAGTATTCCGCTCCATGGGCAGATGAAGCTTCTGCAAAGAATTGCCGAGATAGGAAAAAAGCCCATTGTCATAAACATAAATGCGCCTTATTTGTCGGAAGAAATGGGAGATGCCTCCGTGATTATCCTGGGATTTGGAATATCACAGGATGTTATTGACTCTGCGTGCGCGGTAATCTTCGGAGAAATAAAACCTTCCGGAAGATTGCCTGTAACTATATCTGAAAAATATACAAAAGGTTTTCGACTGGACATTTAACCGTTCACTGCTGATGATTCTCGTTGATGCGGAAAATGGTTTTGCTGAAAACAAGCAGAGATACTTATGAAATTACAAGCAGTTATATTTGACCTTGACGGTGTACTTACCGACACAGTGCCGATGCATTACCGGGCATGGAAAAGACTGTTTGATGAACTGGACGTGAATTTTACTCCGGAAATATACAGGAAGAGCGTTGATGGTATCCCGAGACTTGAAGGTATCAAAAATATGTTGCCTGATGCAAGCTCGGAAGAGTTGGTAAAATTTGCGGAACGCAAGCAGAGATATTATCTGGAAGAACTGGACAAGACGCCTCCCGAAGTGTTCGATGATGCTTTGTTCCTGATGGAAGAATTGACAGCGCACAATGTTAAAATTGCCGTTGCCTCATCAAGCAAGAACTGCCTGAATATTCTGGGAAAACTTGGAATCGGCGGAATCCATGCCGTGGTCGCCGGCAACGATGTTCAGAAAGGAAAACCCGCCCCAGATATTTTTCTGAAGGCGGCAGAACTTCTTGGCGTTTGTCCTGCCGGCTGTCTGGTTATAGAGGATGCGATTCTGGGCATCAGGGCGGCAAAGGCCGCCGGCATGAGATGTATAATGATATGCAGGGGCAAAGAAGAAATAGAAGCTTCACAGACCGACCTGACACTGAAGAGTCTGAGAATCACATGCGCAGAAATACGCTCTCGTCTGCGCTTCTCTTCCGAAAACATTTCCCAAGGGTGCATTGAATAAAAACGCAACAGTCAGCAATACTTGAGAAACCCCATTAAGATATATGGAGATTAGGTTTTCAGATGGCTGAGATATTTTTCAGCGGAAGCGGCGGCTGTAGCGCCTTCGCCGCAAGCGGTAACCACCTGGTAAAGGGATTTTCTTATGACGTCCCCGCATGCGAAGACCCCTTTGACTGAGGTCTGCATCCTGTAGTCGGTCATTATGTATCCCTCGGAGTGCTGTTCAACTCTGCCGTCGATAAATTCGACGTTGGGCTTCTGTCCGATGGAGATGAATACGCCGTCCGCTTCGAGTGAACTGACAACTTCCGAATCTTTGTCCCGCACTAATATTTTCTTAACGGATTTTCCGTCACCTTCTATCCTGTCCACTACCGAAGAGAGTAC
>JAKJFI010000074.1 GCA_022704985.1 Candidatus Omnitrophota bacterium
GGACTTCTCCAAGATGAGGTAACCGAGGAAGATATAGCCGAGATAGTCTCCAAGTGGACAGGCATCCCGGTAGCGAGGATGCTTGAGGGCGAGGTTGAGAAGCTCATAAAGATGGAAGACCGTCTTTCGTTGAGGGTTGTGGGTCAGCAGGAGGGGATTGTCGCCATCTCTAATGCGATAAGAAGGAACAGGGCAGGGCTTTCGGATCCCAACAAGCCCATAGGCTCCTTCATTTTTTTGGGGCCCACGGGCGTGGGAAAGACAGAACTGGCGAAGGCGCTGGCGGAGATACTCTTTAACGATGAGAATGCGCTGGTGCGTGTTGATATGAGTGAATATACGGAGAAATTTTCAGTCTCCCGGCTTATAGGAGCGCCTCCGGGTTATGTAGGTTATGAAGAAGGCGGACAGTTGACCGAAAAGGTGAGGAGAAGGCCTTACAGTGTGATACTTCTCGATGAGATAGAGAAGGCGCATGCTGAGGTTTTCAATGTCCTTCTGCAGTTGCTTGACGAAGGGCGGCTGACTGACGGGCAGGGAAGGACCGTGGATTTCAGAAACACGGTTATCATAATGACTTCCAACATCGGAAGTCAGTACATCACCATGTTCAAGGATGAGGCGACGATGAAGGAAAAGGTGACCGATGTTCTCAAGAGCACCTTCAGGCCGGAGTTCCTCAACAGGGTGGATGAAATTATCACCTTCAGGAAATTGAAGAAAGACGACCTGCTGAAGATAGTTGACATACAGACTGCGTACCTGCAGAAACGGCTGGAAGAACGCAAGATAAAAATCGGTTTTAGCGATGCGGTCAGGGGATACCTTGCCGACAAGGGTTACGACGAGGCATACGGCGCAAGACCGCTGAAACGGCTGATACAAAAGGAGATAGAGAACCCGCTTGCCATGAAGGTCCTCGCCGGCGAGATAAAAGAGGGCGGAACCGTGTGCATAGACCTCAAGGACGATGCTGTTTCGTTCCTTTTAAAATAATGCTTTCAAGGTCGGAATAGATTCTCCTATCTGTTCCAAAACTTTTTGAAATGGCGGGTGGAATGTAAAGTATTCTCCAGTTTTTCGTGAGCTGTTTTAGAGAAGAGTTTCCGGCACCCGCTTTCTTTCAGTGTTATCAGATATTTTACAAGCGGAAGCGGGGTATCCGGAGCGCAGATGTCTGTACCTAAGAAGAGCCGCGGCTCGGAATGTCCCCATTATTCCAATCATGATTATTACGAAAATAATGGCTCTTCTGAATTTCGTTTCGTTCAACCTGTTTTTTATGCCGATGCCTGTTATGACACCTGCCAGAGCAGGAAAAAACGCAAGCATGGAAATCTTCAGGTTTACAGGAGTGAACAGTCCGTTTATGAAATAAAGGGTAACTCCCCACACCGCGTTAAAGATGAAACATCCTATGAGTGTTGCCCTGAAGATGTCTTTTGGCAGACCGAAAGAAAGCATAAGAAATACAAGCGGAGGACCGCCCATCCCCGCCGAGCCGGAAAAAATACCGCTTATAAACCCGCTGGTCGCCATGGTCAATTTTGTCTCTCTTATCTGTGGCTTGTATCCGATAAGAAACAGCAGTCCCATGACAAAAGTAACCGCGGCGATAAGCAGTCTTATTATATTCTGGTCAAGATACTTCAATACAAATACCCCCGCAGGAAGTCCTATTGAAGAACCTGCTATTATGAACAACACCTTTTTCCATTGGGTTTTGCCTCTGGCTTCGTGAAGTATAACGAAATTCAGGGTTAGGCTGACAAGCGAAAATGCGGGGATGATAAATTTGGGCTCGTAAAGAAGCGTTAACAAGGGAACAGCGACAAGTCCCGCGCCAAACCCCCCGAGCGCCTGTATCAAGCATCCGCAGAAGAAGATTATATAAGTCATGGTTGTTATCTGATACCCGCTTGATTTATAGGAAAAGGTATTCCAGGATAATCTGTAGTTTTTATATTTTACGCCGTATCTTTCCCCTGTCAAATGAAAGACTGGCCTAAGGATGGGGTTGGGCAGTAAGTAGCGCGCACACTGCGAAGAGAAGATGTCCGATTATTTAACCGCAAGGCAGGACACGCGGTTGACCCGGTCCATCCTTCCCCGCGGGCATGGAGGAGATGGCTCTGAACTTTTCAGGAATAATAAAAGAAGGCATGGCCTGACGCCGGATAGTTAAGAACGAAGTCAGAGATAACGGGAGAGGATGGCAAGGTTGCGGGCGGTGGCGCCGGTGTTTTCAAGAAGGGTTTTATATGCTTTTTCGCCCATCTGCCTGCAGGCTTCCGGGTTATCAAGGAGGCGGACGGTTTCTTCGTACAACCTTGCATAGCTATCAACCTCTATCCCGCCTCCGCCGGTTCTGATTTTATTCCATTCTTCTTTAAAGTGCCAGTGGTGTATCCCGAAGATTACGGGTTTCCTGAAGGCTGTTGGTTCTATGGGATTTTGCCCTCCCCATCTGTAGAGGCTTGCGCCTACGAAGGCAAACTCGCAGATACTGTAGAAATTGTTTAACTCTCCGTAGGTATCGCCAACGATAATCCGAAGGTCCTTCCCGGCAGGCATACCGCTGCGCCGTATGTATTCAAGTTTTCTTGCTTCCAGTATGCTATATATCCTTGTCTTATCAAGGTAGCGCGGCACTATCACGGCCGTCACGTCCGCATATTTCTCCAGAATCTTCTCAGCGATATCGGCGATGCGTTCCTCTTCTTCCGGATGCAGGGACCCGAAGACCACGATACGCCTGTCTTCAGATATCCCGAGAATTTCCCTGACCGCTGAAGGATTAACTGTCCTGCTCATCGCGTAAGCGAGGTCAAACTTCATACTGCCGACTATCTCCACCTTATTCCTGTCAGCTCCCAGGTATAGGAGTTTTTCCGCCTCTTCTTCGGTTCTCATTGTAACCGCGGAAAAAAGAGGGAGCAGTTTCTTTGCAAAAAAACGGATTTTCCTGTATTTGGGGTAGGAAAAAGGGGATATTCGTCCGTTTAGAAGGATAACAGGTATTCTATTATCGTGAGCGATTTTCAGCAGGTTCGGCCAGAGCTCGGTTTCTATAATGACTATCGTCTTCGGGTTTATCTTCCTGATTGCATGCTTCATTACAGGATAGAAATCAATGGGGAAAAAAAGGTGGTATATGCCGGGGAGCTTTTTTTTCGCTACCTGCCTGCCGGTTTTCGTTGCAAGGGTCACCACGACGTTTTCATTCTTTTCCTTCTGCAGTTGTTCTATCAGTGGAGTGACCGAAAGGAACTCGCCGATGGATACCGTGTGTATCCAGATGTTTTTTCTTCTCTGCAGGCGCTCTTCGGTTTTCCTGTCATAGATTGCGAGTCGTTCCTTCCATCTCCCGGGGAATTCCCTGTCGGGTTTTACCTTGCGCCAGATGAAAGGCAGTGATACAACAATCGACAGCGCCAGAAGCAAGTTATAGCCTACCAGGCATATGTAAAACATTAGATTTTTTCAGAAAATCAGTTCCAGTGTGACAATCTGGTACGGGGCAATCTTCAGTTTCAGTTTTCTGCCCCTGGCTCCGGATAGTTCTTTCTGTCTGTTTTCCGCCATATTCGTACTGTACGCCTTCTTCAGAGGTTTTGCAAACCCAATCTCTGCGGTCTGTTTTTTACCTTCAATCTCAACCAGTCTTAAAATATAAGAATTTCTTCCCAGCGTTTTTCCTTTACTCTGTCCTGCACTTTTCTGAATAATTCCCTGTCGTGGTCTTCAACAATCTTGTATACGTGCGCCTGGCTCTGCGAGAATGTAAGGTCCGGATACTTTCCCATGAGCTTGTTTACCGTCTCAAAATCCCTTAAACAGATGTGTATAGTGTCCTCGTAATTCCACAGCCAGTTCATGTCGATGTGCGCATGTCCCACAAGATGAACCCTGAATTGCCTTGCGTATTTCCGAAACGCCTCAAGTTCTTTTTCGGCGTTCTTGATATCAGACAGTATTTTGTTCCAGTTTCGCTTCTCTATATCGGCAGGGTCAAGGGCTGCAAGCGCTCTGTCCGCATATTTGCGGAGGTGCATGCCTTTTGCGCCTTCGGACAGCCTGCCGGCGAATTTTATCTGGTAGAGGATGGAGTCCAGTTCAAACAAGATCTCTTCCACACTGGTAATATTCAATTCCGCCCCGAAGTAGCCCAGTCCGTCTCCCGCAGGGGTCTTAAAAACGATGAGGCGCTCTTCACCTTTCCGGGCGTGCATCATGAGGGGGAGAGGCGTTGCGATTTTATCCGCCCAGTACTTGTGTCCATAAACCTTCTGTCCGTCAATGAAAACCTCCACGCCAGAAGGGAATACAAAGGTCAGGTCAACGTTGCTGTTTTCTGTGGAAATTCCTTCAATCTCGCCGGGCAGAATAAATCTATTCCGGAAGTAAGCGATGCCGTCCTTCGTTGACCAGTTCAGGGAGCCGTTCCTTTCTTCCCATCCGCTGTCATCCGTTCCCGGCAGTTCTCCGTTTTTAATCCCCTGGGCGAACCGCCATTTCGTTAGAAACAATTGTTCGTGGATTCGTTTTTTGAATTTTTCCGTAGCAACTTCCCATAATCGCAGTTTTTCCATTATTCCCCTTCTGTAAATACTCGCTATATTAAAAGTTAAACATACCCAAAAGTCAAATTCTTCCTCTTATTCCTCAATGCGATTCATCATTACAGGTTGCCATCGCCGCTTTTCGGGAAAAAGCAAAGGAAAGCGCCTTTTGCAAGCAGGAAGGACACTATTCAGTGTGATATCGCAGGAGATACCGTCGCCGCAGTCGTCGAACTGTGACCGGACTTATTTTATCGCCGTTTATTTGACCTTTCTATCTCACGAATGTAGAATTATATCGTCTGAAAATACATTTGGAGATGTGGAAAATGATAAGAGTGAGATTTGCGCCGAGCCCGACGGGATACCTTCACATAGGGAATGCGAGAACCGCGTTATTCAACTATCTTTTTGCTAGGAAGAACAACGGCAGGTTTATCCTGCGCATAGA
>JAKJFI010000075.1 GCA_022704985.1 Candidatus Omnitrophota bacterium
GCCGCAGGCATCATTGCAATGAGGGAAACGGACATAAAGAAGATACTTGCCTATTCCACGGTCAGCCAGTTGGGATTCATGATTGCCGGACTGATGATGTTCAACGCGATAGCGGTAAGGGGAGTTCTGATTTTCTACGTGGCGCACGCACTGGGCAAAGGATGCCTGTTTTTGTGCGCCGGTATCATAGAACGGGTATTCGGCACAAAAGATATCCGGGAGATGGGCGGGCTGATGAAAAAGATGCCGGTACTGACCTACGCATTCCTTTTCAGCATGCTGTCGGTAATAGGGATACCGCCTTTACCGGGATTTTTCGGCAAACTGGAAGCGGTAACCGGCATGCTCGTCAACAAACACATATTTTTCGCATTCTTTGCCATATTAACCTCGGCGCTCACGCTCGCATACCTGTTCCGTCTGTTCAGGCAGGTTTTTATGGGCGACTATAAGGAAAGCGCGGAGAAAGGAAATGCGGGCTTCAGAACAATGACGGCGTCAGTGGCAATTCTGGCAAGCATTTCCCTGATTCTGGGAATACTGCTGGTTACATAGAAAAACGGTAAATCGTAACCCCTAACGACAAGAAACAGAGGTTCCCCGTAAATAAAAGAACGGGGCACGCGGGGTAAAGGAGGATTGTTTGAATATTAATGTCTGGTTTCTTCCGGTTGCGCTAAGCTTTGCGACGGCATTTATGCATCTTCTGTTTGCGCGGGCTGGCAGAAATTTCAGAAAATATCTGTCGCTCGCCGGCGGGCTGGCAGTGGTATTCGGATGCTTCTATTCGATGTACGTCAATTATGCGTATCTTACCGGCGGCCAGACGATGAGCCTGCTGTTTGCCGTATTGATTTCCCTCATCAGCCTGTTCAGCGTATCCTATTCGCAGTGGTACAATCCCGAAGCCAACTATGTGTACGATACCCTCCTGTTCCTTTTTATCGGCTCGATGAACGGGGTCGTCCTTTCGCATTCACTAATCGCCCTGTATATTTACTGGGAGATGATGGCCGTAGCCAGTTTCTTCCTTGTCCTTTTCAACGATACATCGGAAGCAAGAAAGGCGTCAATCAAATACATAATAATGACAGGCGCCGGCAGTGTCTTCCTTCTTTTCGGGATACTCGGCATATGGCTTATAGAGGAACACATGGTATGGAAACACCTTTTCTTCCTTTCCATGCTGATAGGTACCGGCATCAAGGCCGGGATATTCCCTCTGCACACGTGGCTGCCGGACGCTCATCCCGCGGCTCCATCGCCCGTATCTGCCATGCTTTCCGGCGTAATGATAAAAACCGGCATATATACGATGATACGTTTCTATTTCGTCATATTCAAGCCGTCATGGTCGCCCGAATGGGAGATAATCATGCTGCTTATCGGGGTTCTCACTATCCTGGTCGGCGTATTCATGGCGCTTATGCAGCGCGACATTAAACGCCTGCTTGCCTATTCAACCATAAGCCAGGCAGGATATATTTTCCTGGGAATTGCCTGCGGAACAAGCCTGGGCCTGGTAGGCGCGCTGTATCAGGTTTTAAACCACGCCATGGCAAAAAGTCTGCTCTTTCTGGGTGCCGGCGTTCTCCTCAAGGCAACCGGTTCAAGAAACCTCGAAGACTACGGGGGGCTTGCGCGAAAACTTCCTTTCACCTTCGCCGTTATGACCGTCGGGGCGCTTTCGATATCAGGTATGCCGCCCTTTAACGGGTTCGTATCAAAGTGGCTGATTTACCAGGCACTGCTTGAAAAAGGAAGCGCTTTATCGATATTTGCAATGGCGGCGGCGCTTCTCGGAAGCGTTATAACCCTTGCCTATTTCGTCAAGGTGCTGAACGATTCCTTTATGGGAGTGCGCAAGGCGGAGCTTGTCCGGGAACATTCGGAGACCTCCCCTTTTATGAACGTTCCCATGGCACTTCTTGCCGCCGGATGTCTCCTTTTCGGCGTATTTCCGGGAGTCGTGACGGAACGGTTCCTGTTCCCTGCAATCGGTGAATACGTTATACTGAACATTGAGTTGATACAAATGGCAAGTTTCTACGGATGGCTTGCCATAGCGGTAATTGCACTGCTTTTCATCGCGGGCAGAAGATGGATACGCAAATCACGGAAAACAACGTCCTTTATGGGGGGAGAAATTCTTTCTGCCGAGGATACGGCTTTTAACGGAGCGCATTTCTACGGAACGGTCAGAGATATCCCGCCATTTAAGAACTTCTATTCAGCGGAAGACGCGGGAAAGCTCGACATATACAGGGTTGCGCTCAAATCGCTTCCTGCCGCAGGAAGGTTTTTCAGAAACTGCGCAACCGAGACGATAGACTCCCTGTATCTCAAAGGCAGTATCCTGCTGCAATCTGCGGTGAAAAAGTTACAATTGTTGCAAAACGGCCTGCTGGCAAGGTATCTGATATGGATTTTTGCAGGCATCATTTTCCTGATGGAGGTTATAAGAAAATGACAGTCAATATACCGATTCTGGTTTCACTGATGGTTCTGATGACTGCCGGCTCGGTTATAGCCGTAACGGCAAAGAGTCTCACTTCTTCCATCGTGTCAATGGGAACAGCCGGACTAATACTGAGCATATTGTTTCTTCTGCTCGGGGCGCCCGACATAGCAATCGTACAGGTTTTCGTTGAGATTGTGGCGCTTATCGTCCTTCTTGCCATCATCCACAGGGAATCATCGGCGGACATGTCTTCATCGGGGCTGTACGGAGGGATTGTCCTTGTGATATTTGCAATTTTCATGTTTGTTTTCATGCTCCACTCAAGAGAAATGTTCAGGCCGTTCGGCGACCCTATCATAACTATGGGCGCCGGATACCTCAAGTCTTCGCCGGAGAAACTCCATACCGCAAACGCCGTTACGGCCACCGTTCTGGATTTCAGGGGATACGATACGCTGGGCGAAGCGACCATCATATTTGCCGCCATAGTGGGAGTACTGGTACTGTTGAGACCCAAAGGGAGGATTGATGAATAAAGGCATGAGCGAGATTGTCCAGGGAATAGCAAGGATAGTCTTTCCTTTTATAATGGTCTTCGGGATATCCGTCGTGCTTTACGGGCACCTCACTCCGGGCGGCGGCTTTGCCGGAGGGGTCGTTCTTTCGGGCGGTTTCGTTTTACTGCTGCTGGCTTTCGGACAGGAATATGCGTTTAAAGTCTTCCCGAGAAAGATAGCAAAGTCTCTTGACAGCATCGGTGCGCTGGGATTTCTCGGCCTCGCCCTGTTCGGGCTCGGAGCCGGCGCTTTTTTCAAGAACTACCTGCCCAAAGGCGAAATGTTCCGCCTCTGGAGCGGAGGAACGATACTTTTCAGTAACATCATGATAGGGCTGAAAATAGGTTCAGCGCTTTTCCTTGCAATAATTACACTTTCCATGTCCCGGCTTATTCATGTAAAGAAAGGGCTGAAGTATAAACAAAGCGAGGATGCAAAATGATTATATACACGTTTGTTGCGCTGATATTCTTCATAGGACTGTACGCCATAATAGCCAAGAAGAATATCATCAAAATCATAGTCGGCATCAACATCGTGGGTTATGCAATCAATCTTTTACTCATTCTCCTCGGATACAAGTGGGGCGGGATTGCGCCTATACTCACCAGAAACATTCCCGCAGAACGGTTTGCGGCGGTCGCGGTCGATCCTCTGCCGCAGGCCATGGTTTTAACGTCAATTGTGATAGACCTCGGCTTTGCCGCTTTTCTTGCGGCGCTCGCGATAAGGCTGTACGCAAAATACCGCACTTTTGACATTGACAAGATACGGAGGCTGAAGGGATGAACCACTTTATTATTCTTCCTGTTGCCGTTTACCTGGGGTCTGCTTTTCTTCTTCCTCTTTTTTACGGAAAGAACGACGTCCTTGCCGGCGTAGCGGCTTCCGCCTTCGCTTTCCTGGCTCTCGTCATCTCCATTATCTTGGGAATGGACGTTTTTGCGGGCGGACGGATGCTTTACTTCGTCGGCGGATGGGAAAATCCCCTCGGCATAGCGTTGATGGTCGACCCGCTTTCCGCCCTTTTTCTGATTCTCACCAATCTGATAGCGTTTCTCATTGCGGTATATTCAGTCGTTTACATGACAAAACACAGCAGGGCAGTTTACTTCTACGTCCTGTTCATGCTCATGCTGGGAGGGATGAACGGCATACTGATAAGCATGGATTTCTTCAACATTTTCGTGTTTTTGGAGATAGCGTCCATCACCTCCTTCATTCTCGTGGCATTCGGCCTGCGGGCGGAAGAACTGGAGGCATCTCTGAAGTATACGGTTATGAGTTTTGTCGCATCCACGATGATACTTCTGGGAATTGCGGTTGTCTACGGCTTTACAGGCACGCTCAACATCCCTGCGTTCATGCATGCGGCGGCGGGAATGCCTCAAACATATCTCTGGTTCATAGTAGGCCTTTTCCTTTCCGGTTTTGTCCTCAAAGCGGCGCTTGTCCCGTTCCACGCCTGGCTGCCGGACGCGCATTCCATGGCGCCGGCACCGGTATCCGCAGTCCTTTCCGGCCTCTTCATAAAAGTGGTAGGATTCTATGTGATTATCCGGCTCACATCCAATATCTTTGCCGGCACACCACAGATAAAGACGCTCCTTCTTATTTTCGGCATGCTCTCTATGGTTCTCGGCGGTCTCATGGCATACGGTCAAACAAACGTTAAACGCATCTTCGCCTATTCCACGATAAGCCAGATAGGATACTGCGCCGTAGGACTGGGCATCGGCGGTTATCTCGGATACCTGGGCGTTCTCATGCACATCGTCGCACACGCCTTCTCCAAATCGCTTCTGTTTTTGAACATCGGGGCGGTTGAGTACATGACCGGCACCACAGACGCGGAAAAACTGACAGGGCTGAATGATTCGATGCCTTATACGACCGCTCTTGCCGGCACCGGCATGCTGGGCATCGCAGGTATCCCGCCCATGGGCAATTTCTGGAGCAAACTGATAATCATATTTGCCGCGGTACAGGCGG
>JAKJFI010000076.1 GCA_022704985.1 Candidatus Omnitrophota bacterium
TATCCATCGCGCTTGATACCGCCGCATCCTCGTTCTATGAGAAGGGCGCCTATCTTTTCGAGGGGAAGAAAGTGTCTTCTGCGGACATGATTGAGTATTATGGAAAGATTATAAAGAAATATCCTGTATTTTCCATAGAGGACGGTCTTGCCGAGAACGACTGGGATGGGTGGAAAGCCATGACCGACAAGCTGGGCGATAAGATACAAATTGTCGGAGACGACCTGTTTGTGACAAACCCTAAAATTTTCAGAAAAGGGATAGAGAAGAAAGTGGCAAATGCTGTTCTGGTAAAGGTCAACCAGATAGGCACCCTTACCGAGACTCTGGAAACCGTAGAGATGGCGCAGAGAAACGGCTACGGCGCAGTGATTTCACACAGGAGCGGTGAGACCGAGGATTCTTTCATCGCAGATCTTGCCGTGGGCCTGAATGCCGGACAGATAAAGACGGGCTCTCTCAGCCGTTCTGAGCGGCTGTGCAAATACAATCAGTTGTTGAGAATTGAGGAGTCTCTGGGAGAGACGGCCAGATATTACCGGCTAAACGGGTAATGCCAAAGACCGTTGTGCGGGGGTGGAAGGAATGAAGAGAAAAGACAGAAGGAAGTATCTTTTGTTGTTCATGAGCTTCTTTTTTGTCTTTATAAGCATACCGAGGATGAAAAGCCTTGTCAGCCACACCCGCAAACTTCAATACTATAACGCCGAGATAAAAAGACTCAAGGAAGAAAATGAGGTTCTCGCCACAAAAATTAAAGCTATGAAGGAAGACCCTTATTACGCGGAGAAAATGCTGAGGGAGAATCACGGATATATAAGGGAAGGCGAGCACGTCTATAGGATTAACGAAGAAAAAGGACAGTAAAAATGTATCCCGCAAAGTTCGTAAGAGAAAACCTGGAATTGCTCAAGAATGCTTCCGCATTGAAGATGCATAAGGTGGATTGGGACGAATTCGAGGAGCTTGACAACAAGAGAAGAAGGATAATATCTTTCGTCGAAGAACGAAGGCGTTGGCAGAAGGACCTCAGCATGAAAATCGCCGACAGGAAAGGCGACGAAGGCACCCTGCAGGATATGATAAAGCAGGCAAGAAAATATTCAGACGAAATACGGGAAAGCGAAGAAGAACTTGGTGTAATAGAAAAAAGATTTGACGAGATAACGGCTTCAATCCCAAACATCCCGCACTCGTCGGTTCCAGAAGGGCGGGGCGCCGAAGATAACGTAACGGTGAAAAGCTGGGGCGCTCCTGAGGAGCGTGATTTTGACGTTCTTCCGCACTGGGATATAGGCGAAAAACTTGATATTCTCGATTTTCCACGGGGTTCAAAGATTTCAGGAAGTTTCTTCCCCGTTTTCAGGGGAAAGGGAGCCGCACTTGTCCGGGCATTGATAAACTACATGCTGGACCTGCACGGGAAAAACGGTTTCACGGAGGCGTGGGTCCCCGCGCTTGTCAACAGGGACAGTATGTTTTCCACCGGGCAGCTGCCCAAGCTTGAGAAGGACATGTACCATCTTGATGAAGATGACTATTTTCTGATACCCACCGCCGAGGTGCCGGTGACCAACCTTCACAGGGACGAGGTTATCCCCGAAGAGAGCCTGCCGCTCTATTATGCCGCATATACTCCGTGTTTCAGAAAGGAAGCGGGCGCGTACGGAAAAGATACCAGGGGGCTGATACGTCTGCACCAGTTTGACAAGGTTGAGCTTGTGAAATTCGTTCGTCCGGAAACATCATACGATGAGCTTGCGACTCTTGTTGAAGAGGCGGAAAAGGTGCTGCAGGGACTTAAATTGCCCTACCGCATACTGGAACTCTGCACCGGCGAATTGAGTTTTGCCGCGAGCAAGTGCTACGATATAGAGGCATGGGCGCCCGGTATAAAGAAATGGCTTGAGGTTTCCTCCTGCTCGAATTTTGAGGCGTTCCAGGCAAGAAGGGGGAAGATAAGATACCGGAATACCAGAGAGGGCAGAAACGATTATGTGCATACGCTTAACGGTTCGGGGATAGCCCTTCCGAGAACGATAATAGCTATCCTTGAAAATTATCAGCAGGCAGACGGCTCCATACTCGTACCGGAAGTTCTGAAGAAGTACATGGGTGGTCTGGAAAAAATAATCTGAAAGCGGAAAGAAGATGAAGAAAGCAGAGTTGCTTAATGCTATTGAAAAAGAGGTGTCTGCTGTAAAGAACGATGTTATAGCATGGCGCAGGCAATTCCACAAGTGTCCGGAACTCGGCTTCGAAGAATACAAGACTTCGTCAAAGATCCGCTCCGTATTGAAGAAAGCAGGCATTCCCTTCAGTGTCATGGCAAAGACCGGCGTCGTGGGATACATTGAAAAAGGCGCTGATACAACCGTGGGACTGCGGGCGGACATGGACGCTTTGCCGATTGAAGAGAAAACGGGGCTTCCTTTTGCGTCGGTTAACAAGGGTGTCATGCATGCCTGCGGGCACGACGGGCACGCGGCGGTTCTGCTCGGCGTAGGGAAGGTTCTGAAAAAACTTAAGAAACATCTCAATGTGAACGTCAGGTTAATCTTCCAGCCATGCGAAGAAAAACCTCCTGGCGGCGCCGCGGTGATGATAAAGGAAGGCGTCCTCAAGGGGATTGATTATCTCATGGGTTTTCACTTTTTTCCCTCAATGCCCATCTGCAAGGTCTGGTTTGGAAGGGGTCCGGTCATGGCAACAACGGATTGTTTCCACATAACGGTCAAGGGAAAAGGAGGCCATGGTTCTGCGCCCGAACACACCAATGATCCGATTGTATGTTCTGCCGCTATCATAGATAGTCTTCAGACGATAATCAGCAGGAACGTCGATACCCTGAAACCCGCGGTCTTATCGGTATGTAAAATTTCGGGCGGGGATGCTTATAACATAATACCTGAAACGGTCGAGATGACTGGTACTGTAAGGACTCTTGACGATATGACGCGCAAACAGATAAAGGCGGGGATGGAGCAAAAAATTTCCGCTATAGCCAAAGCTCACGGATGCAGTGCGAAGATGCAGTATGACAATTATTCCCTCCTGTGTGTAAATGACGAAAAATTCACAGCCTGTCTTGAGCGTCTTGCCGGAGAGGTGTCTCATGGAAAGAATATAATTGATTTTCATCCCGTAATGGGAGGAGAAGACTTTGCTTTCTTCTCGCAAAAAGTCCCGTCCGCCTATCTGTTCGTGGGAATCGGTGACAAATACGGCGCCAGTCATAACAACAATTTCTCAATAGATGAAAAAGTTCTGCCATACACCGTAAATCTTTTCTCTTCCCTGATTCTCAACTTTCCCGCTTCCCTTTGATTTATTCTGCTGAAAGGAGGGGATGAATTGCAATGTATGACATCCTGATAAAAGACGGAACGATTATAAACGGCACCGGAGGTTCGCTTCTTGTTGCGGACGTGGGTATCAAGGATGGTAATATTACCGCTATAGGCAAAATAAAACAGCGGGGAAAAAAAGAGATAAATGCGGCAGGGCTGTATGTTGCGCCGGGCTTTATTGATTTCCACAGTCACAACGACAGGGTACTGCTGAACAAAAAGGTTCTTACCAAGATAACCCAGGGGATTACGAGCGAGGTTATAGGCAACTGCGGACTGTCCGCTGTTCCCTATTTGCCCGGCATGGAGCAGAAAGAAAAAGACTGCCTGCTGGGGAAGAGTGATATTGTTCTTCCGGAATTGTGGAGGGACTACATCGGGTTGTTGAAAAAATCTTCGTTGATAACCAACGTAATACCTCTTGTGGGGCATGGCAACATAAGGTCTCTGGCGATGGGCTTTGAAAACCGTCCCGCCAGGAAAGATGAACTTGACCTGATGAAAAAACATCTCGCGGAGATAATGGAAACCGGTTGCTGGGGGATGTCAACCGGACTGATATATCCTCCGGGCATTTTCACTCCGGAGGAGGAACTTCTCAAACTCTGTTCCGTCCTGAAACGTTTCGGCGGCATTTACGCTTCGCACATAAGAGGCAAGGGCTCCACGCTTTTTCAGGCGGTCGGGGAGGTTTTATCCATAGGCGAGAGGAAAGGCATACCGGTGCACATCTCCCATCTCAAGTCTCCTCCATCCGCAACCGACAGGTTGCTCGGACTTTTATATGCCGCGCATGATAAAGGCATAAAAATCAGTTACGACCAGTATCCCTATACCGCTTCTTCGACTACCGCCACAATTCTTCTTCCTCCCTGGATGTATGAGGGCGGAGAGCGAAAACTGTTGAAGCGTCTGGCGGATAAAGGAGATAGAGAAAGAGCGTACAACGCCATGCAGGGCAAAGATGGCGGCGAACAAACCTTCTTTTCGTTTCTCGGTCCTGAAAAAATAATGGTGAACCAGGTAGGGACGCTTAAGAACAGGAAGTATGAAGGTAAAACGCTCCTGCGGGTTTCAATGGAGAGAGGGGAGCGGAACCCTATTGAAACGTTGTTCAATCTCCTCACTGAAGAACGTGGCAGTGTAAGTATGATATTTTTCTCCATGAACGAAGAATCCGTAAAGAAGATAATGAAACAGAAAATAGGATTTGTCGGTACGGACGGTTTGCCCGGCAGGCGTCCTCATCCCCGGTTGTGGGGCGCGTTTACACGAATTCTGGGAAAATATGTGAGGGAGGAAAATGTTCTTACGCTGGACGAAGCCGTATATAAGTTCAGCCGCGCCCCGGCAGAGAAACTCAAGCTCAAGGGACGCGGAGAAATAAAGAAAGGCAATGTCGCCGACATCGTAATATTTGATGCTGGTAGGGTGAAGGACATGGCAACGTTTGAAAATCCCACCAGAAAGTCTAAAGGCATTGAGTATGTTATCGTCAACGGTGCGTGTGCGGTAGAAAAGGGGAGATTTACCGGCGCACGTTCTGGCCGCCTTCTGTTGAGGGGAGACTAATTCAGGTCGAAAAATTCCATGTAGGCGTCGTAACCCGCCTCCAGAGAAGAGTGCTAATCGGGGCGG
>JAKJFI010000077.1 GCA_022704985.1 Candidatus Omnitrophota bacterium
GCGTTCACGTTAGGCATAACCCTTACAACGGGGACTGTTTTTTTCCCGAGGGATTTTTCTATCTTTGACGTAGGGATGCCTGCGGCTATGGATATCAAGACCTTTGAGGGGGTTAAAAACTCCCTGATGCCGGAAACGACATCACCTATGATTGCCGGTTTCACCGCCAGGATTATTGCGTCTGATTTTTCCGCCAGCATGGTATTGTCAACAACCCTGACACCGGATTTGGCGAGAACCGCGCTCTTTTTTTTATCTGTATCGGAAACATATGTGGAAGAGGCGGAATAAAGCCTGCTTTCAAGCAAGCCGTGCACCAAAGCCGAACCCATGTTGCCGCATCCTATCACCCCGATACTTTTCTTCCTGTTCATTAACCGACTTATTCTCCCTCCACCTCTCCAACCTTGATGTTAATGTTTTCCCTGTCCTCCACCCTCTCTATCAGACCGTCCCGCAACCAGATGACGCGGTCGGAGACGTCAAGCATTTTAAGGTCGTGCGTAGCGGTTATAATGCTTACGTGTTTGTTTTTATTCATCTCTCGCAAAAGGGCAATGATTTCCTTGCCGGTCCTCAGGTCCAGGTTTCCGGTGGGTTCGTCCGCAAGAATTATCGCCGGGTCGTTGGCAAGTGCCCTGGCAATTGCAACCCTCTGTTGCTGGCCGCCAGACAGTTCGAAAGGCTTGTGGTGAAGCCGGTGCCCGAGACCGACAGTTTCAAGAAGCCCTTTGGTCTTTTCTCTCGCTTCATCGGCCGACATCCCGGCGAATATCATTGGAAGCATGACGTTTTCCAGCGCTGTCATAACGGGGATGAGGTTGAATGTCTGGAAGATATATCCTATCTTCCTGCACCGCAACCATGCAAGTTCGTATGCGTCAAGCTGCGCAATATCCACTTCATCTATGTACACCTTGCCCTCGGACGGCTTGTCAAGGCCTCCTATCATGTTGAAAAGGGTTGTCTTTCCGCTTCCGGAAGGCCCCATAATGGAGATGTATTCTCCCTTCAGGATTTCAATGTCTATCCCCTTCAGGACGTTTAGAGGAACCTTTCCCAGCATAAAGCTCTTTTTGACTCCGATTGTCCTTACGATGGCTTCTTTCGGCATTTTATTTCCTCCTTAATTATACTTCTCTCCTTATGGCTTCTGCCGGCTCCATCCTTGCGGAAACATAGGACGGATAAAGAGCGCCTATGACGGCAAGGAATGTTCCCAGCAGTGTTGTTAAAACCATCCATTTCAAAATCTCCCCGACCGGGAATATGCGGATTATGAGACCGCCGTACTGCAAGAGAAAAACGACGGTCATTGTTATGACGCCTACGATACTGCCGACCATTGAACCGATGACGCCGTGGGCGAGAGATTCCAGCAGGAATAGCTCCACGATGAATCTATCAAGCGCGCCCAGGCACTTCATAGTGCCTATTTCTCGGGAGCGTTCTGTGACGGACATCAGCATGGCATTCATGATACCCACAGTACATACCAGAAGAGAGAGATACCCAAGCCAGATGTGCCTTGTTCTGACTTCTTCGAGGTCGGTCATCAGGAGAGCCTTTATGTCCTCGGGGCCTCTGCGGATGAGGCTCATCGTGAAAGCGTTGTTGGCAAGTACCGACATCAGGAAGGCTATCCCCAGCAGTATGGACATGGTGATAATGATTGACCGTCCAAATCTTGTTTTGAGACCTCTTATGCTCATCTGCAGAGCGTTTGATAGCGGCAGCGTAAGCTGTTTCTCTATCTTCTTGCTCATCACGGCGCTCCTTTACCCCCCCGAACCGACGCTTCTTGTTATTGCGGGCGTCTTATGAGGGGTTCCTGATTTCATCTTTGATGTAGCTATCTATTTTACATCAAATCCCCCCAAAACAAAAATATTTCATTAGAGGCTGAATCCTGCCATAGGGTTCCAGCGAGTGGCCCAGTGCCGGAAAGCTTCTGAAGCGGACATTTTTTGGGGAGCGGTGTATCTTGATTCCGGTGAATGAAAAAGAAGAATTCTTCAGAAATAAAAGTTGACATTTTCCGAATGAGCCGTTACGAAAAGCGCCGGTGACGGAAAATCAGTCTGCTATTGCGTGCCGGAGACAGCGAACGGCCTGCCTGATTCTGTTCTCATTCTCCACAAGTGCCATCCTTACATAACCCTCGCCGTATTTTCCGAAGCCGGCGCCCGGGGAAATCGCGACTCCTGCCTTTTCCTGGAGGTAAATGGCAAACTTGACCGACCCCATCTTTTTGAATTTCTCGGGTATCTCCGCCCATACATACATAGTCGCCCTGGGCCTTTCTACCTTCCACCCTATCCTGTTGAGCCCGTCAACGAGAACGTCCCGTCTCTTGCGGTAGGTCTCAACAACCTCGTCTATATATTTCTGCTCCAGTTTCAGGGCGGTTATCGCAGCAACCTGCACGGGGGTAAAAAGTCCGTAGTCATAGAAGCTCTTAAGTTTGGTAAGCGCGCCTATGACATCCTTGTTGCCTACGGCAAAACCGACCCGCCAGCCCGCCATGTTGTAGGTTTTGGATAATGAATAGAACTCAATGCCGACTTTCTTCGCCCCCGGAGTCTGAAGGAAACTTGGCGCTCTGTACCCGTCGAAGCAAATCTCCGAATATGCGAGGTCGTGTATGACAAAGAGATTGTTCTTTTTCGCAAATTTCACCACGTCCTTGAAGAAGTCCGGGTCAACGACCTGCGCCGTCGGGTTATTGGGATAGCTCAATATGAGCGCCTTGGGCTTTGGAAACCTGTCGTGTATCGGTTGTGTCAGGTCAGGGAGGAAGCTGTTCTCCTTTGTCAGCGGAATGTCGTATATCGACGCGCCCGCGATGATGGTGCTGTAAAGATGGCTGGGATACGTCGGGTTGGGAATCAGTATGACGTCCCCTTTGTCAAAAGCCGCGAGAGCAAGATGGCTGATGCCTTCTTTGGAGCCGATGCATACAACCGCCTCGGTTTCAGGGTCGAGCTTTACGCCGAAACGCCTTTCGTACCAGAGGCATATCTCCCTGCGAAGATGGGATATCCCCTTTGATGCGCTGTAACGGTGCGCTTTGGAATCTGACGCAACCTCAATCAGTTTGTCTATGACCGGCTTCGGGGCGGGCCTGTCAGGGTTGCCCATGCCCAGGTCAATGATATCCATGCCTTCACGGCGCAATTTCAGTTTCCTGGCGTTCACGTCGTTGAATATGTACACCGGCAGGCTTTTTATCCTGCTTGATTCCACGTTAAACTTCTTGGTTTTCTTATTCATAGTCCTGTATTATAATACAAGCTGTCCGTAAATTTCAAATGGATAGATTGTTTCACGGTTTCATTATTCTGCGGATAGCTTTGTATTCTTCAGGCGTGAACCGGCGTATCTGTTCAAGACAGAAGTTGCGGTGCAGCAAGAGGTTTTCCGCCTGGTACAGGCACGGCACACCCGCCGCTTTCTGCGCCTCGAGCACATTTTGCACGGAACGGACGTAATTGAAAGAGAGCGCTCCATCGGTATCCACCGCAACATCCGGCATGACCATGTGTTGAAGCCGCGCCCTGAAAGCATTTGTGGAGACAGGGTCGCCCTTAACCGTATATAAATCGCCTGTTCTTGCAAAATCGCAAAGGTCTGCAAAGTAGGGGAATGCGGTGAACTGCCCTATCACCGAATCTTCCTTTACGCGGGCAGCTTCCCTGTAGAGATTCTCAAGAAGACAGCGGGCCAGCTCAAACCCGGATAACCCTCCGCAAGTGCGAAGAGAAGGACCTCCCGGTGTGCCTGTCATGCCGTCAACCTTCAGTCCGTCGGCATTGTAACATCCCTTTTCGGAAGAAAGCATGCGGCGTATGAATTCCGCCGTACGTCTGCGGTATGCAGGGTTTGTAGGGTCAATCATGACCGGCTTTCCGTTTACAGTGAGGCATTCACTGTCAGGGACGCCCGAGCGGTTCCACGCGTCTATCCACAGTATTACCTTCATCCCCCTGTCATGGCACTCGTCTATGAATTCCCTCAAATCGGGGAATTTCTCACGGTCTGCAAAGAATGTCCCAATATGCTTCTGCCAGACGGCGTCTATGATAAGCGTTCCGGGACGGATTTTGTTTTTCTCCAGAACCGCAAGCCACCGTTTACAGTTATCCCGGGTGCACTCTTTGAAATAAAAATCCACAAGTTTGTCCCCTTTGCCAGCGGCACGGTCTTTTGCATAAAAGTTTTTCCAGCCGAGAGCCACCTGGTCGTGCCATGTGCAGTATACTGATTTGAATGTCCAGTCCGGACAGGGACGTGTGCGGGGAACGGTTCCGCCGGAGCACTCAAGCGCGCGTATGTAACGCTCGACAGCCGAGAACCGGTCTCCGGCAAACTGCATCGACAACACAGGAGAAGACCATCTGCCTTTCACTTTCAGATGTCCGTGGTATGCCAGAGAGAAAGCCTGGGTACCGATGACAGGCTCTTCCGCACGTGAGCGGCCTGTATCGGATAAATGGTTGAATTCGAAGGAATGGAACGAATACTCTCCGGGTTTGCAAAGGATTCCCGCAGAGAGAAACGGTTCGGCCTCCCCTTCGTGGAAGACGAAACAGAGAGGGGCGCCGTGAAGGGCGAAGCCGCGCACAGTCGCTATTACCCGCGGGTCGTTACCCGCCGCGATTGAGGTATATTCTGAAACGTGGAACTCTTGTTTCTCCAGGAAATTCGGATGAGGTGAAAAGACCTGCGTGAAACCCGGAACTGATGCGAGCTCTCTGGTTCCGAGCGTACCGCGAAAATAGTATGCCCTCTCTACAGGAGAATCTCCCTCCAGTTCCGTCCAGTAGTCAACCCGGTCTTTTCTGAACAGGTAGCAGTGCCTCTTCTTCTTCCAGATACTGGAATCTGCAGATATCGTGAGCTTGAAGCCTTCCGCGGTGCGCGACGGGATTCCAACTTTCGGCAGGCGCGATGAGCAGTC
>JAKJFI010000078.1 GCA_022704985.1 Candidatus Omnitrophota bacterium
GGTTTTTTCCCTGACGCCCAGGCTGTCAATCACCTCCGCGATAAGTCTGTGGATGATGCCGTGCCCGCACCCGCCGCAGTAAATCGTCATTTCGTCGGTCAAACTCTCCGGCTTTCTGTAAACCACCTTCATATCTTTTTCATCTCCTTAAGGAGTTCTTCGGGCGTCGGCACACCGCCGCCGGGCCTTCCGTAGAAAAATATCCTTGAATTGTTTTTCACCGCTATTTTTACGTCATCAAGCATCTGTCCGCAGTTCATCTCCACCACGAAAATCTTTTTGACTTTCTCCGCCAGCGCCCTCAGCGTATCCGCAGGGTACGGCCAGAGCGTCACAGGACGGAAAAGCCCTGCTTTTATACCCTGTTTTCTCGCCATCCGGACGGCCTCGAGACCTATCCTGGCGCATATGCCGAAACTGACAACCAGCATTTCCATATCAGCGCATAAATGGGTATCGTATATCTGCTCCTTGTCAGTAATCTTCTGGTATTTCCTGGCAAGCTTCCAGTTGTGCGTCTCGAGCATTCCTGGCGTAAGGTATAGGGATTTTATCGAATGCGGCTTTCTTCCCTTGCATCCGGTAAGCGCCCATTTTTTCTTCGCAGGTTTTTTCTTGCCCTTGAGCAACTGCACCGGTTCCATCATCTGCGCAAGCACACCGTCAGCAAGCACAAGGACGGGATTGCGGTACCTGTCGGCAAGCTCAAATGCGAAGAAAGTCAGGTCGTATAATTCCTGCACGCTCCAGGGCGCCAGGACTATCGTCCTGTAATCGCCGTGACCGCCGCCCCTGGTTGCCTGAAAATAATCCGACTGGCTCGGAGTCACATCTCCGAGTCCGGGACCGCCCCTGTTCATATTTATGATTACGGCAGGCAGTTCACACCCTGCAAGATAGGAGATACCTTCCTGTTTCAGGGATATCCCGGGTGAAGAGGACGACGTCATCGCGCGCATACCTGCCGCGGATGCTCCGAATACCATGTTGATGGCGGAGACTTCACTTTCCGCCTGTATGAAAACTCCCCCGGATTCCGGCATCCGTTCGCTCATATACTCAGGATACCTGTTCTGGGGAGTTATGGGATAACCGGCATAGAAAGCGCATCCCGCCCTGATTGCGCCCTCAGCAGAAGCTTCGCATCCAGTCAAAAGAACCTTCTTCATTTATACCTTCCTTATTCCAATTCCCCCTTCGAGAGGGAAGATGAAGTTGAGGGGCAGCTTTATTTTCTGCTCCAGTCACCTGTTTCAGACTCTACCCACGTACCTGCGGGAGAGTATTTTTTCATGACGTCTGAGAATATTCTCTTGAATTTCGCAACCTCGTCGGGCGCCTTTACGTTGTTTATGTTCAGCAACTCATCCATCATCGCTTTTCTTTCCCTGTTCTCGTCGCTGACTATTTTTCTGACGTCCCTCGCCGCGGAACTTTCTGCCGGAACATTCCTGACAACAACCGTGAAATCATTCGTTTCGCCTATAAATCCGTTCTTCTTGAAACTGTCCAGCGCGGTTCTCCATGTATCCATCTTCTGTTTTGCGGCTCTTATGGCAGGAGAATCGGTCTGTATGTCCCTCCTGACCTCAACCACCTCCTGCGCATAGGCAGTCCTCGTGAAGCTGAACCTCGGAATACCGCTGGTAGGAACGACAGAAGACGGAGGGGCAAGAAGGTCCTCTGCCGCCTTTTCTATCTTCTCCTCCGGAAAGGTCACATAAACATTCACCACGGCGCATCCAACCGCAAATAAAACCGCCAGTATGGCAACCCCGAGAATTTTTTTCATGTTATCTCCTTTTTCTCTCTGTTTGCTCTTTCTATAATTTTACACTGTTTTTGAACGTTCAACAACCCAGAGAATGGACAATATCGCCCTCAAGCGTCTCTGTATCTTTCAAGTGGAGTAATAATATATTTCTGCGAATTCTATCCTCGTCGAAACCGCCGCTTCTCCTCCTGCAACCCTCCCTGACTGTATTTTATGACTCGGCAATCTCACAGACCAGCGCATCGTTGCCGGAGATAAACCAGTTCGCGCTCGCCGGTTTCATGCCGCGATATACCTTGCGGACACTCCATCCGGTGGCAACGCTGACAGGAACATTCAAATCTATCGGCGAGTAATTTATGAGAACCGCCAGGCGCCGCCTACTGCCAAGGATATGTTCTGTCAGTCCGACCTGCGGATGGTTGACGCAAATCGCTTTCGCTGACTTCACATGTTCGGCAAATCTGCGGTATATCTTCCAGAACGGAGGCTGTCCTTCGCTGTGAAATACCGCCGGCTTCACAGCCAGATTGACCTCGACAGGAACGGACAGGAAATATATCCGGCCTTTCCCGTATTTAACTCTTGTAAATGCCGGATTGCCGTCTGATTCACTCCCGAGCACCTCTGCTTTCAAGGGTCGGAATTCAAACCGGACTGGTGCGGAAAATGGACATTTCCACGCGCCGTCCGCATCCTCAATGGTTATTTCACCCTGTTCGCCGCGGCGTTCGCGGAATAATACTTCGAGACCCGTCACTTCGGAGAAATCGCTTAAGAATCCACTGTCAAGAGACATGTACAGGACAGCTCCCGCGCGGACAAACCCCAGCAACTCCTCCCATCTCTGCTTGCTCATTATGTTGTCGTTTACAGACGGCAGAAGGTACAGCGGAGACTTTGCAATCTTCCGTTTCCCATCGCAGTAAGTTATATCCAGCCCCGCCTGCTTTGCAAGGATAAAACTGCTGAAAGCCACAGCCCAGTGGTCTGGCTGTTCGCTCAAGATGCATACGGCGTCCGTTATGCGCGGCGGCAGATACGGGAACGGCAACTCCTTGAAAAATTTCCTGAAAGCCTTCATTTCCTTAAATACAGGCTTGGCTGAACCGTCAACATACATCAGGCCAAGCTCCCGTTCAGTCGCATTCCAGTCATAGGGAGCGTGGCGTAGATGTTTCTGGTCAAATCCGCACCACCAGAAAAACCCGTGGCAGTCATGCGCCCACAGGGAGAACAGAGCTGTTCGCGCAAAACGCGCCACATTCTCTTCATTGCCGAACATTCTGCCGAGAGACCCTGTTTCCTCCACGAAACAGGGCTTGCCGCCAATATCGGCATAGAGGCGCGTTTCCGCAGTACCGTGCAGGATACTGCGTATCGTGTTAACAGGGTCTTGGTCGCAGTACGGGGTAAACGCCTGATAGGGATGGGTCGTGAGCACATCGGTTAGCTCTCCCTGGTCCTGAATTATCCAGTGGTTTCCGGACCCCCCGCCGACATTGAGTCCGTGCATGCCGGAGACAACAGGATGATTGCTGTCAGATTCCCGGATTGCGCCGGCCATCAGCGCTGTCCAGCGCCACGCCTCTTCTCGCGAATTAACAGGCGCCAAACAGTTACACTCGTTTCCAAGGTCCCATCCCAGAATCGCCGGATGGTCAGAGAAACGACTGACAAAACAGCGGATGAACCGTACCTGCCACATATTAACAACAGGGTCCGTTATGATATTGCGTCCCTCAAGCGCCGGCGGAACAAAGAGCCGTCCGCTCATCCATCCGGTTATCAGTCCGACGATTGCCTTCAGTCCCAGGCCGTGTGCCCTATCAAGCAGGAATGCAAATTTTTCAAGCGCTTCTACCGACATACCCGCCTCGCCCGCTTCAGTATCCGGAAGAATATCTTCCCCATGACGGTACTCAACCGGGTTGCCTGTAGCTGAGCGCAGAAGATTTATCGGCTGGAAAACAGACCAGAGAGGAAAAACGCGGACGACCTGCACACCTCCCTCTGCGAGAAGTTTCAGGTCATGTTCAACCACATCGGGACGCCAGTCCGTCCACATTGCGGTACCGGCATGGGAAGCCCAGTAGTTGCACCCCAGGATAAATCCTCCGGGGACAACGAGGGAAAGAGCGTCTTCTTTTTTCTTTTTTACCATCACATTTAATATACTTTAACAGGGTCGTTTTTGTCAATACCGCGAATTGCGCCACATAATATTATAATACTCGGGGAATGGACTACAATTCAGGGTGAAACAGGGCAAAAAAAGTATAATAGCCCTTACGCAAGCGGGTTTAGGCAGGATTTAAGGCAAACGCAATGATGGGAGCGGTTACAGGCAGAAGTCTAACTTGCGGGTAGCGTTACAGTCGTTATTGCTCATATGAGAAGCCCCCTTTCCGTTTGAAAAGAGGGCTTTTCATAAAATTGTCGTTTCTTAAACAGGCATATTGTTTACCGCTACTGCCGCGCATCTCCGCGCCGGCGGAGGAAGATTAATTTCTTTGCCAAAAACACAGCCGGCACAAACAGCAACAACCATACCGACACACGCAGGATAAGAACTGCCATGCCGTAAAGAGGCATTAAAGCTATTCTTGCAACCGCACGGAGGGCATCATTATGCGCTATTATTGCGGCATACTTCGGACTATGCCTGTAATACCACCTGACAAAGGCTCGTCCAGCGGAACTGTTAAGAAGACACCTGTCACGGAATTCCCTGAGCATTACGACATGCCTTTCGAAAGGCGAGCCGAACGCTGCCGTAGCGATGAAGCAACCGCTTCCGCCTCCGAGATTATTAGGCCACGCACAAAGTTCGGAGTGACTGAGAACCAGAAGGTCATCATGATACTTCCCTTCGTCTCTGCTGGCACTATCTTTTTCCCTGAAAAGTATGGTATTGCCTGCAGGCGCCCACCACATACGACCATCACCGTATCCGGCAGTTAACTGCTGAATTTTTCTGGTTTTTATATTTATGAGGTACAGCGGCATGTCGTCATCCAGCTTTTTTTTGAATGCTATCCACTCAGAGTCAGGACTCCAACTGTGCGGCGCGCATACCCATTCTCCATCCACTTCTTCGTCAGCCATGAACGCTATAAGAATCTCTTTTCCCGTCCCGTCGGGTTTCATAATCCATA
>JAKJFI010000079.1 GCA_022704985.1 Candidatus Omnitrophota bacterium
TGTAAGGCGATTATTCTCTTCCCCGGGTGTTTTCCGGCAACCTTGCGGAATGTTTCAAGGTCGTCTTCCCTGCGGGCGCAGACATCGCCCTCTCCGTACCGGTCGGCAAAAGAATATAGCAGAAAATCCTTTATTATGCGCGCCCCTGTAGCGGAGAAAAACAAGCTGTTATCCGCATCGTGGTTGCCCGGGATAAATATCGTCTCAATACCCGTTGCTTCCGCAACTTTTCTTATCTCCGCCAGGTCTCCTGCCGCTCCTTCCGCCAGTCCGTTGTCTATCAGGTCGCCGAGCAGTACGATGACGTCCGGCTTATTCCCTGCGTCAATCCTTCTGAAAACTCTCTTTATGAATTCCAGCCCGTACTGCGCCTGCCTGTCGCATAAAGGGGCATCTGCATCGCTGGCGTAGTGGCTGTCTCCGATGACAAGCATTCTCAAGTTTTTTTTCATCTGGCTTCTCCGAAAAGCGTTTGTATTATTATATACAGGTTCGGAATAAAGGCAATTTTTGGCAAAGTGTTGACAGGGCTTTTTTTATGAGGTATAATTTTTTCCGTCTCTGGCAACCATGGCGAAAGGGAAACACCCGTTCCCATCCCGAACACGGCCGTTAAGCCTTTCAGCGCCAATGGTACTGCATGTGAAAGCGTGTGGGAGAGTAGGTGTTGCCAGGGACATTTGTTTTTCTTCCGTTTTCCACAACAACTGTCCGCGTCGTTCAACTTCGCCGATGTGTTTTGAACGCACCGCCTCATCTCCTCGCTTCCTTGTTCTCTGTGCAAACTGCAAGCGGGAAGATGGTTTGAGTTGACAAGCCGGACGTTCTCCTGCTTCACGCGCATAATTTCCCTCAATTGCAAAAATCTGATATAATAATGAATTACCCGCAGTCCGGGTTTATTCTCAAGCAATAGGTGTTTCTTATCATACTGAGGAGGTTTTTAAATGGGCAGGATTTTCAACGTTGGAATTTTCGGAAGCAACAAGACAGGCAAGACTACACTTGTCGAAGCGATGCTTCACAGGACAGGCATGATTGACAGGATGGGCAGTATACAGGAAGGGAACACAACCCTTGATTGCGATGACGAAGAAATCAAGAGGCAGATGAGCATTAACCTGAGCACCGGCTATGTCAAAAATGGAAAAAACGACATCATATGCTTCCTGGATGTTCCGGGATACATGGATTTTATCGGGGAACAGCTTGCAGGAGTGGAAGCGGCTGACAACGCGCTTCTGACCGTATCCGCGGGCGACGGGATAGATATGGGCATGGAGAAACTCTGGGAGATGGTCAAGGAGCGAAAGAAGCCCGCGCTGGTTTTTATAAATAAGCTGGATGTCCCGGAAGTCTCTTTCGGCAAGGTATGGGAGGAGCTGGAATCGGTATTCGGCAAGACGCTTCTTCTCGTGACCGCTCCGGTCTTTGAAAACGGGAAGCTGACCGGGGTCGCAAACCTCCTTGACAGGAAACAGGCGGAAAACCCGGATTTCAAAAAGTACGTACAGCAGTCGATGGACGTCATCGCCGAACTGGACGACGCGCTGATGGAAAAGTACCTTGAAGGCGCGGAAATTGCTTTTGAAGATATGGCGCGGCACATCAGGCGCGGGATTGCGGAAGGCAGGGTTATCCCCGTGCTTTCAGGTTCGGCGGCAAACCAGATAGGAATCGCGGAACTTGCGGATTTTATCTTTGAATACTGCCCCTCTTCCGAAGAGCTTCCCGCGGTGAAGGCGGGTACTGCGGACGGACAGGAAAAGGAGATTGAAAGGAAAGAATCGCAGCCTCTGACCGGCATTATAGTAAAAACTGTTTTTGACCCTTTTGCAGGCAAGCTTTCCTTCCTGAAGGTTGTTTCGGGCAAGCTGAAGTCCAACTCCCAGTTTCTAAATGTCACCAAGAACACAAAAGACAGGGTGGGGCAGTTGTTGCGGATGCAGGGTAAGAAACAGGAGCCGGTTGCGGAAGCTCTGCCCGGAGAAGTAGTGGCGGTGGCGAAACTTGCGAGCGCGGAGGCTTTTGATGTATTCAGCGAGCCGAGCAAGGCGCTGACGCTGACGGTCGCGCGTCCCCCGGAAGGGGCGGTTTCCTATTCCATAAAACCTAAGGTGAAAGGCACCGAAGATAAGCTGGGCAACGCCATAAACAAAATTGCGGAAGAGGATCCCACTATCCGGGTATATAGGGATGATGAAACCAGCGAAACAATCATAGCCGGCATGGGAGACCTGCACATAGACATAGTGATAAACAAGTTCAAGAACAAGTTCGGGGTCGAGGTAGAAAAGGGGATACCCAAGATAGCGTACAAGGAGACGATAACGTCATCCGCGGACGCGGAGGGAAAACACAAGAAACAGACCGGCGGCAGGGGACAGTACGGGCACTGTTACATAAAGGTTGAGCCGCTTCCCAGGGGCGGCGGACTGGAGTTCGTTGACGAGGTCGTCGGCGGCGCCATCCCCAGACAGTTTATTCCGTCGGTTGAAAAGGGGATAAAGGAAGGGATGAAAAAAGGGAGCTTGGCAGGTTACCCGGTGGTTGACATCAGGGTAAGGCTTTATGACGGAACCTATCATACCGTGGATTCTTCCGATATCGCCTTCCAGCTGGCGGGCATCCTTGCGCTGAACAAGGCTCTGCAGGCAGGCAATCCGATACTGCTTGAACCTATCGTCAACGTCGAGATACGGGTTCCGCAGGACCTGGTCGGAGATGTTATAGGCACCGTGAATGCCAAGAGAGGCAATGTCCTGGACATGGTTCCTGCGGGGAAAACGCAGGTAATAAAGTCGCAGGTTCCCCTTGCAGAAATGGCAAACTATACCAATGAACTGAGGTCGATTACAAGCGGCAAGGGCACGTTCACGATGGCTTTTTCGCACTATGAGGTCGTGCCTCCGCATATAACCCAGAAGATAGTCGATGAGAGAAAAAAAGAGAAGGAATCGCAGGAATAGACGAATGGTTAAGGTTGAGATTGAGGGCGTCGTGCTCAATCTTATGAATAACTCTCAGGTAGTTATTCTCAGGACCGCCGGCGGAAAGGTCTTGCCTATAGTCGTGGGTATCTTCGAGGCGCAGGCAATACTGCTGGTTCTCGAGGAGACGGCTTTCTCAAGGCCCCTTACGCATGACCTCATGAAGAACCTGATTAAGGAATTAGGATACAAATTCATAAGATTGGAAATAGACGGAGTCAAGGATAACGTTTACTATGCGAATATGGTTCTGCGCAACGACGAGGGAACTATGAAGATAGACTGTCGTCCAAGCGACGGCATCGCCCTGGCGCTCAGGTTTAACGCTCCGGTCTTTGCGGCGGAGAAGCTTCTTGAAACGGTGGAGATAATAACTTGTTACGAAGGCAACAAGAAGTTTGTCAGGACCAGGAGTTCTGATAAGCCCATAGGGAAAAAAGAGGTGGAGGATTTCAGAAAGGTTATTGAAAACATAAGCGCAAGAGAGTTCTGGGAGAAGCTGAAAAAAAAGTGAGAAAAAACGATAAATCAATGGTCCTGTTAAGGGACACAGGGCAAGTAAAATCATAAGCCTCTCACAAGAGGGAAAATCAAGGATTCCTCACCATGGAAGATATTCAGGGAGAGTTCGGAGGTAGGAGTTCGGGGTAAAGGGGGGAAACATGTCGGGACATTCTAAATGGCACAGTATCAAGCATAAGAAGATGGCTACTGACGCCAAAAGAGGCAAGATGTTCACGAAGTTCATCAGGGAAATAATGATGGCGGCCAAGACCGGGGGAGGCAACCCGGATACCAATCCCAGGTTGCGGATGGTCATAGACAAGGCCAAGAGCTTCAACATGCCCAATGACAACATACAGCGCGCCATCAAGAAGGGCTCGGGAGAAGAGGGCGGCGTCCAGTTTGAGCAGGTGACCTACGAGGGCTACGGGCCTGGCGGCGTGGCGGTATTTGTGGAGGTGCTGACGGATAACAAGAACAGGAGCGCCTCGGAGATACGTTCCATCTTTTCCAAGCAGAACGGAAACCTCGGCGGCGCGGGAAGCGTTTCCTGGATATTCGAGAGGAAAGGGGTCATTACTGTCAACAAGGATAAGGCAAAGGAAGATGAACTTCTTGAAATGATTCTTGAGGCGGGCGCCGAAGACATGACGACTGAAGACGATGTTTATGAAATCACAGTCCTGCCGGAAAAATTCGAGGAAGTGAGAAAGGCGCTGACCGACAAAAACATACAACCCGCTGATGCAAACGTTACGCTGGTGCCCAAGAATACGGTCAAGGTGGAGGGGAAAAACGCCGAGCAGGTGCTGAAGCTTCTCGAAAATCTTGAAGACCATGACGATGTGCAGAATGCCTATGCTAACTTTGATATACCCGACGATGTTATAGATTCCGCTTGAAAGAAAAATGAGGATACTGGGGATAGACCCGGGCGTCAACAGGATAGGATACGGTCTGGTTGAATCCGCAAACGGGCGGGAGACCGTCTTGCGCACCGGGGTCATAGTCCCTTCTGCAAGAGACCCTTACCAGAAGAAAGTCTCCGTGATAATTGAAACCTTTGACAGGTTGCTTGATGAACTCCATCCCGACGTAATCGTAATTGAGGAGATATACCTTGGGAAGAACTTCCGGGTTGCGCTGAAAATAGGACAGGTAATGGGGGTGCTTCTCGGCGCCGTTGTGAGACAGAAAATCGATTTTTATCTCATTGCTCCCAGGGAAATCAAGCAGAATGTTACAGGAAAAGGTTCGGCAACCAAGGAACAGGTCAGGTACATGTTGGAGCACATGACCGGTTACAGGAATTTCAAAAACGAAGATGAGAGCGATGCCGTTGCGGCGGCTCTCTCCTACCTGACAAACAAGAAAGAATATGATTTA
>JAKJFI010000080.1 GCA_022704985.1 Candidatus Omnitrophota bacterium
TAAAAAAGATTGCCAGGCGTTGGTGCGAACCGCCAGTGGATGGAAGCCGCATTAAACTCCATAACGACCTGTTTCAGCGAGAACAGCCAGAATGGATTAACAAGCAGGAATCCTGCGATACAGGCAACCAGAGCAATCCACATATTTTTTGAAAGAACCGATGCCGCCGCCTTTCTGAAACCGTCTTTAACGTTTATCGTAAACTGCACGATAGGAAGGGCGAGTATAACAAAACCGTATGTAAGAAGAGAACCCGCGGCAAGTCCGGCAGTAAATCCGGACTTAATATAATCATTTATTTTCCTGGACCTGTAAAGCCTCAAAACTGTAAACAGAGAAAGCATCATCCAGAATAACGTGAACGCATGGGGATTCAAATAGTGACTCCATACCACAACCGCGGGAGTTACGGCAAACAGGAAAGCCGCAATTAACCCCGCTCTGCGGCCAAACAGCAACTCGCCGCACAGGTATACGAAAAAAACGGCAGCGGAAACAAACAGGGCAGATATCAACTTGCCGTATGTGAAAAGCAGACCCATCTGTCCGGGATTCATAAAATAATACGAAATGTCCGGAATGGTCTTCACAACTCCCGCTATCGACATGAGTTTAAGGAAAATACTCACAGTGTATATGTAAAGCCCTCCGTAGAGAAAGAATCCGGGATTAAAATCAAACCGCGAGGGATTCATGTTACCGATAGCTTTCAGCGTGGCATGTTCGTCGGGTGCATAGGAACGCAGGAGGTACGACCTTGCCGAATCCAGAAGCGACCGCCTGACAGTCTGAGTATTGTGCCCGTCAATGGAGATATCGTAATCCCTGTAGTCCTGAGGCTGGTCATAATATTCTATTCCCTGGTAAATATCATCCCTGCTTTGAAGCATCGCGGGAGATAGTCTGTCAACCATTGAATGGTCAGAAAAAACAAGTATTATTCTTTCGTCAGAAGGACCTGCCCACCATATCCCGTAAATGTTCAGACAGAGAGAAAGCAGGAATGCTAAAAAAACATATTTTTTCATTTTCCTCTTTTCTTAAGGGAAAAAACCTGCCTCATGAGGCCGTATCCCCCGAGCATATATATCTTCAACCTTCTATATGTTCTTATGTGCTTTAAAATCCTGAAAATCCGAGAGGGCCTCAGATAGAAGGAAAATTCTCCTCTTTCCCTGTAAGCGATACCCTTTACCTCTTCCCGCAACTATCCTTATAGGTCCATATAGCTCAATGAAAGGCATGTTAATGAGTGCAACCTTCATTGCCCTGTCCTCCTAATCGAAGAATCTATATCTTATCAGCGCTCCTATCACGGAAAAACTATCCATGAAACTGATTTTCTTGCCGCTTGAGAATCTCCTGGGTTTGTATGCAACCGGTATCTCATGGATGCTGTATCCAAGTTTACATATTTTTCCTGCAAGTTCCGGCTCTATATCGAAACAGTTGCTCTTTAAAACCAGCTTGCCAATGACCTCTCTATGAATTACCTTATAACACGTCATAACGTCAGTAATATTAGTTCTATACAGAACATTCATAAGCATGGTGAAAATCCTGTTCGCAGTCAACAGCCATTTGTTCACTCCAGGGACTTTCTTCCTGAATCTTGAGCCGAAAACAACCTTTGTTTCTCCCTGCAAAATGGGGGCAAGCAATGAAGGATACTCCACCGGATTAAGCTCCAGGTCGGCATCCTGGATAATTACAATATCCCCTGCTATATGCTTGAGCCCTTCCCTGACGGCGCTTCCTTTGCCTCCGTTTTTCTCTTTCAGGATGATTTTGATATCCCCTTCACCCTCATCCCCCTTCAAAGAGGAGGAATATAGAGACGCGGGATATGATTGCTTTAACATCTCTCTGGTCCCGTCGGTACTCCCGTCATCCACAACAATGATATCCTTCTCAAGAGGGACGTCTTGCACCCTTCTTATTACCTCCAGAACTGTACTCGCCTCGTTATACACCGGAATTATCACCGACAGTTTCACATCCTCTCCCCATCAAGAAACATTTTAGACCAGAGCTCAAATACCAGCAAATTCCACAGCCGGTGGGTGTGTGATACCTTTCCAGAAATGTGTTCCTCCGTCATCCTTCTGATACCTTCGGGCTTAAAGAATCCCCTTTTTGCGAATGAATCCGACAAGAGAATGGAACACAGATACTCTTTCAAATCCTTTCTGAACCACTCTCCGACAGGCATGCCAAAACCCATTTTCTTCCTATCCAGTATCACATCGGGAAGAAAACCCTTGAGTCTCTTTTTCAAGATATACTTTGAGGTAAACCTGCCAAATTTCAACCCCGGCGGGAATGAAGCAACGGTCTCCACGAATCTCTGGTCAAGGAACGGACTTCTGCTTTCAAGCGAGTTTGACATGGTTGCTATGTCCATCTTCACCATTAACACGTCTGCAAGGTACAGGTGGAAATCGGAATAGAGCATTTTTTCAAGAAGTCCCGCCGAACCGGCGTCTTCCCAGAACCGTTGTATCGGGGAAATAGAATCATGCTCAGAAAACTCTTCTTTCAAATAATCCGAATATATCCCTTCCTTATGTTCAGAGGAGAAAGAAACAAGCCTTCTTGCATAGGCGTATGCATCTCCGTGCTCGCCGGCTTCCTGTATCCATTTCCATATCCTGAAGAAGGTGCTTGAAGGATGCTTTTCGTATCCTTCAAGCATTGCGGACATCAGACCTCTTCTCACGAACGTCGGTCCCTCTTTTAAGACCTCTCTTATCCTGTTCATCAACAGCATCTGCCAGTAACGGGTGTATCCGGCAAGATTTTCATCGCCGCCGTCGCCGGTGAGAGCTACGGTTACGTGCCTTTTTGTTTCCCTGGCGACATAATACGTCGGCACCATGGACGAATCTCCAAAAGGTTCATTATAATGCCAGACAAGCTGGGGAAGTATTTCTATCACGTCGGGTTTCACCTTGAATTCATGGTGCTCTGTCCCGAATCTTTTAGCCACAATCTTTGCATACTTGAGTTCGCTGAAACTCTCCTCATCAAACCCCACTGAAAACGTTTTAACCGGTACGCGGGATATCCCGCTCATTATCCCTACCAGTGTTGAAGAATCAATCCCCCCTGACAGGAAAGCGCCCAGAGGCACATCGGATATCATCCTTACCTTTGTCGCCTCGACAAGCCTTTCCCATAACAGTTCAGCATATTCATATTCACTCTCAAGTCTTATCTTCTTCGTAAAATCAATATCCCAGTATTTCTCAACCGCAGACCTGCCGTCCCTCATCACAAGATAGTGAGCCGCCAGTAGCTTTTTTACTCCCCTGAAAATTGTGTGCGGCGCAGGCACCGCCTGGTATGTAAGAAACAAATCCAATCCAACGGGATCCACCTCTTTCTTTACCATAGGATGAATCAGCAGGGACTTAATCTCCGAAGCAAAGAGGAAGCATTCCGGGGTCTCAAAGTAAACGAGCGGCTTCTTGCCTATCCTGTCCCTCGCCATGAAGAGTCTCTTTTCCCTGTCATCCCAGACAGCGAAAGCGAACATGCCTCGCAAGCTTTCAAGACAGTCAATCCCCTTCTCCTCATACATGTGAAGTATAACCTCGGTACCCGCGCGGCTCCTGAATGCGTGTCCTTTTCCCTCAAGCTCTGCGCGCAATTCCTTGAAATTATATATTTCGCCGTCGCATACAAGAAAAACAGTATTATCCTCATTTGCCATCGGCTGCTGGCCGGCCTGAAGGTCTATTATCTTCAGGCGCCTGTGTCCCAGACCGACATTATCCCTGACGTAAATGCCTGTCTCGTCAGCCCCCCTGTAATCCATGATGTCTCTCATCTTCTGCAACAGCTGTCCGTCAACCCGCCCGCCGTTTTTATTCACTATCCCGCATATAGCGCACATTTTTCTATCCTTTTATTCTTTTCTAAATATTTTTTTAACCCCTTGAGGGAGAGAGGAAAACTTCCTGTCTTTAGCATTTTGATAAATCTCCTCATATCCTCTGACCATCTTTTCCATAGAAAATCTATCTCGCACGATGCCATATCCCTTTTTTCCCATATCCCTGCACAACTCCGGTCGCTTTATCAGTACGATTATCTTCTCTGCAATCTGCTCCTCATTGTTATTCACCGGCACAAGAAAACCGTTCTTTCCATCCTCGACCAGTTCCGCTATCTCCGGGATATCCGTCCCTATCACCGGTTTCTTCAGCGCCATCGCCTCAAGAACCGTATTAGGCATCCCCTCAAAGAGGGAAGGGACCGCTATGGCGTCACATAGAGAAAAAATCTTGATTATATCCCTCCTGTAGCCAGTGAAAACGACATTCTCCTCAAGACGTTTTTCAGCAACAAATTCCTCGAAAGACCTCCGGAGCGGACCGTCCCCGATAAAAACAAAGCGTGTCTGCGGAAAAATCTTCAGCACTGCCGGAACCGCCTTGAGCAGATTTATAAAACCCTTCTGTTCGGTAAACCGCCCTCCCGCTCCTATGATAAATGTCGCGCCCGCCCCGATTTTTTCTTTCAGCGATGTATCCACGTCCAGATTCTCAAATTCATCCGGGTCTATGCCGTTATATACAACGGATATTTTTTCTTCCGGAATTTTTTCCGTACTCTGGTAGAAACGCTTTACCGCCTGCGAATTCCCGACAATCAGCAAAGTGCGCGACATCAATATCCCGTC
>JAKJFI010000081.1 GCA_022704985.1 Candidatus Omnitrophota bacterium
GGTAACGTGCTGGAGATACTGGGACACTATGACCCTCTTCCGAAAGAGACGGCGGTTGAAATTAAGGAAGACCGGGTTCAGTATTGGTTCAGCGTGGGCGCAAGACCGTCTGCAACCGTAAAATCGCTCCTTAAGAAAAAGGGCGTGCTTATCCCTCCCAACGTCAGGTGAGAAATCGGGGTTCGGGAATCGGGATTGGAGGTTCTGGAAAACAAAGACACAGAAGGAGTTTTTCCGAATCCTGAAACCCGAGTCGTTAATCTCGGCATTTAGTATGCGGATAGACATAATAACGATTTTCCCGGAAATTTTTACTCCGCTGCAATCAAGCATTCTGAAGAGGGCGGCTGAGAAAAAGCTCCTTGAAATAGAGATACACGACTTGCGGGATTTCACGCGGGACAGACACAAAAAGGTTGACGATGCCGCCTATGGCGGCGGAAGAGGGATGGTTCTCCAGTGCGGGCCCATCTTTGCCGCGGTAGAGTACGCGAGAAAGAAGAACAAAAAGGGGAAGGTTCTGCTTACGACCCCGCAGGGAAAATTATTCACTCAGGATACTGCAAGGGAATTCAGCAGGGAGAAAGGTTTAATAATCGTATGCGGGCATTACGAGGGCGTTGACGAGCGGGTTCTTTCCATTGTTGACGGGGAAGTGTCCGTCGGGGACTATGTATTGACCGGCGGGGAACTGCCGGCGATGATTATCGCCGACTGCGTTGCGCGCCTGGTGCCCGGAGTGCTCCCTGAAGAAGCGCCGGTGTACGACAGTTTTGAAAAGTGCCTGCTGGACTGGGAGTGTTACACCAGGCCTGAAGTATTCAACGGCATGCGTGTGCCCGAAGTGCTTCTATCCGGCAACCATAAAGAGATTGAGAAATGGCGCAGGCAACAGGCGCTGGAACGGACGAAGAAAAGGCGCCCCGATTTATACAAGGAATACTTAAAAGCAAAATCATGAACTCCTCATGCCCCCGCATCTGTTTCCTCATCCTCGAGGGAGGAAGGGGCGAGAGAGTTTGGAGTAAAGGAGAACAACAATGGGTAAGAAAATAATCGCTGAACTGGAAAAACAACTTGCGCCGAAGAAAGACGTCCCTGAATTCTGGCCAGGAGACGAACTTACCGTGCATATGAAGCTGAAGGAGGGCGACAAGGAAAGAATACAGACCTTCAACGGAATATGCATCGGCAGACAGGGCAGAGGCGTAAACGAAACATTTACGGTCAGGAAGGTCTCTTACGGCGAAGGCGTTGAACGCACGTTTCCGCTGTTTTCCCCCAACGTCGTAAAGATAGAAATAGGCAAGACCCGAGACAAGAACAAGTTGGCGCCCCGCGCCAAGATGTACTATCTCAAAAGGCGGGATATGCAGAAATAAGCAACAATAAGTGAATTGTCATTGCAGGCGTCTCTCTTGCCGTAATTGCGAGGAATGTTTTGTATGACGAAGCAATCTCAATGACAACGTCTGGCGGGAGATAGGCATGAACAAAAGAAAAGCCGGACAGGAAGGCGAAGAACTTGCCGTGCAATTTCTTAGACGGCGGGGCTACAGGATTCTCCACAGGAATTTTTCTGCCAGACAGGGCGAGCTGGACATCGTAGCGAAGGACAGGAAAGAGCTTGTTTTCGTAGAGGTGAAGATGGGAAACTCTGCCGGCTTCGGCTATCCCGCCGAAGCTGTCACCGCAACAAAAATGGGGCGCATGCAGAAAACCGCGCTGTACTATCTTGTGAAAAACCGTTTGACCGATACGCCATACAGGTTTGAGGTCGTCAGTATCCTTAATACCGGTTCCGACCGTTATGCCATAGATATAATACCCATGGAGTTCTGAAATTGCCCTTGGCAAGAATGGAGCGTAATATACTTGACAGAAACATGAAAGTATGTTATATGTACTGTGAAAGTAATGTAGCATACTTTCTACGTGATAACCTAACGAAAGGAGGTGAGAAAGTATGAAGAGAAGAAATGGATTTACGTTGATTGAGTTGCTGGTGGTTATCGCAATCATCGCGATACTCGCCGCAATGCTTCTGCCGGCTCTGGCACGCGCAAGGGAACAGGCAAGGAGAGGCGTATGTATCTCCAACCTGAAGCAGTTGTCCCTTGGTCTGCACATGTATGCGCAGGACAACAAGGAGTACTTCCCTGATGCAGTGCACGCATCAGGCATCACGAGGCTGACCGGCGCTCTGGGCATGACCACTACGGGTTCTTACATAACCCAGGCAAACGTCTATATATGCCCGAGCAACTCCAGGCCGAACGTGGATGAAAAGAGGATTTACTCCTATGCCTTCGCAGGAGGGCTGAACCAGCAGACACCGCGCAACAGGGTCATAGTCGCCGACGCGACAACGACAGGATACTCTCACGCGTCGACTCCATTGTTGCTTACGGATGCTGACAACCACAGGACTGAAGGCGTGAATATTCTGTCGGTACGCGGTGATGCAAGATGGGCCGCAGCGGAATATGTAGATAATACCGGTTGGCTGCTTTCGGCTTCGGACATCCCGAATGCGGGAACTGCCGCTGGCGCTCTGAAAGGAAGAGTGGATGAATAATAAGGTTTGCAAAGATGAACAGGAATGAGAAAAAAGAGCGCTTCAAAGGGAGGTGAAAAAGAATGAAGAAAAAAGGGTTCACACTTATTGAATTGCTGGTGGTTATCGCAATCATCGCGATACTCGCCGCAATGCTTCTGCCGGCTCTGGCTCGCGCAAGGGAACAGGCAAGGAGGGGTGTATGCCTTGCCAACCTGAAACAGATAGGTCTGGCGTTGCATATGTACGCTAATGACAACAGGGAATATTTCCCGAGAGTGAGAGTAAGCGATGCTTATGACAGCCAAAACGCTACTCGCTCGTTCTCTCTGCTGTGCGGAAGGAAGACAGACGCAACGTCCGAATATACCGGTATCCGCTACATCACGGATGCAAAAATCTTCCTGTGCCCGAGCGCCGCGGAAAGCGAAGGCGCTACGCCCGGGATGCTTCTTGCTTCAACTTGTTCCTATGCGTATGCCATGGACCTGCATGAGCAGGTGGATGTTGATACCGTTATAGTCGCCGATGATAAAACGACGGCATGGCCCAGTCTGGTGATGAATGCCGCGGACAACCACGGTCTTGACGGAGTCAACGTGCTGAAGATAGGCGGCGATGCGAAATGGATAGCCTCAAGTACTACTGACAACCGTCTGATGCAACATGATGTCTATAACGCGCAGACAGGTCATAAGTACCCGGTTAATATGAATGCTACATGGCAAGGATTGTGATGCGTGGAAGGAATTTTGCTTAAAAGGAGGTGAAAAAGAATGAGGAGAAAAGGATTTACACTGATAGAACTGCTGGTGGTCATAGCCATCATCGCGATACTCGCGGCGATGCTTCTGCCGGCTCTGGCACGCGCAAGGGAACAGGCGAGGAGGGGTGTCTGTATCTCCAACCTGAAGCAGATAGGACTTGCGCTGCATATGTACAGCCAGGATAACGGTGAACTCTTCCCTGCGGGCGGAAATGTTACCATCGCCGCCTTCGCGTCATTGCTGCCGGACCCGAACAAACTTGCAGATGACGGGACATATCTTGAGGGAGGATACACTGAAGACGAGAGCGGATTCAAGTGCCCGTCTGATATTCTTTACGGACAAGATGCTTCCACCTCGGCAGATGACAGAGGAGGAGCTCTGATAAATAAGTGTTCCTATGCCTACGCGCACGGTCTGAGCGAATTCTCGGCTGATGACAGCCCCCTGGTCCTTGATAAATCAGGCTCGGTAGCATCTACATGGGCGAAACCTGCCGCAACAGGCATAAAAAACCACGGCACTGACGGCGTTAACTGCCTTTTCAAGGGCGGAGATGCAAGGTGGGTGCCTTCCGGAAGGATAGATGGGACAATAGCGAGTAATACTACGAATCCGATTTACAACCCATAAGTACAGGGATGATGAATTCCCTTATACTTGCAAGAGGAGGTGAAAAAGAATGAGGAGAAAAGGATTTACACTCATAGAGTTGCTGGTGGTCATAGCCATCATCGCGATACTCGCGGCGATGCTTCTGCCGGCGCTCGCGCGTGCAAGGGAACAGGCGAGGAGAGCGGTATGTATCTCCAACCTGAAGCAGATAGGACTGGCGATAAAGATGTACAGCCAGGACTACAACGAGAACTTCCCTGATAGCCCGGCGGCTGAAAATGCGGCATATGCGGTCAACGCGTTCGCGAAGCTCATCCCGAGATACCTATCTGCAACGGAGACCTTCAAGTGCCCGTCGGACCTCTTTCCTACTACCGCAACGGGTTCCGTTGTGAACGCTCCAACGGGTAATTGTTCGTATGCATATGCAATCAACCTGAGCGCGTTCGTTTCGGATGATACGGTGCTCGTGGTGGACAAGGCCAGAGCCGATGCAAACACGTTCAATACTCAGTGGACGTTGGCGAATCTTGGAGCGAGTACTGCGGTTCAGGGGTGCGTAAACCACCGTGCCGACGGAGTTAATGCCCTGTACGCGGGTGGACAGGCTGCATGGTTGAGGAGGGTTCAGATAAACACAAGTGGCGAGATGAACTTCCCCAACGTAGCGAATGCGGCAGATGCGGCGGGTTGCGTATATAACCCGTAAGTTGCAGTTCTTAAAAAAGACAAAAAGGGAAAAAC
>JAKJFI010000082.1 GCA_022704985.1 Candidatus Omnitrophota bacterium
TACCTCCTTTTTTGACCCAGGGAAAACCCCATGTGTCTTTTTAGTTTAATTATACCTTGTTGGCAGGTATTTGTCACTAAAGTTTCAAATTTCTTTTTGGCTGTCTGTAAATTTCGTGAATATCTCTTCGAAAACGCCGTTTATTCTGATGAACATCTTAAGGATATCAGGATCGAAATAATCGGGCGAAGTTCGTGAATCTCCTTCCACGATTTTCAGAAAAGCTTCCATGTGGCTTAATGCTTTTTTGTACGGCCTGGCGTTTCTCAACGCTTCGTAGATGTCGCAAAGCATGACGATTCTCGCTTCAATGGGGATATCTGTTCCTTTTAGTTCTCTGGGATACCCTGCGCCGTTCCATTTTTCGTGGTGGTGCAACGCTATTGTTGCGGACATCTGTATTATGGGATGAACTGAATCCGAAAGGATTTTTTCCCCTATATGCACGTGCGTTTTCATTATCTCAAATTCTTCAGGGGTGAGCTCTCCGGGTTTCATGAGTATTCTGTCCGGAATCCCTATTTTACCGATATCGTGCATCGCGCTGGCAAAGGTTATATTTTCTATAAAATCCCCGTCCATGCCAAGAGATTCCGACAGTTTCTTTGCATACAGTCTTATGCGGGAAAGGTGTCCGCTTGTATAGCTGTCTTTTGACTCGGCAGCCGAGAGCAACCGCACTATCATTTCGTTGCTCATTGTCTTGACCATCTTGAGAGCATCCGATAATTCAACAGTCTTTTTTTCTATTATATTATGGAGTTTTATCGCGTATTCGTCTTCCACTGAAAGGAGCTTGCGTATCCTTGAATCGATGCCTTCAGCCGAAAGAAAAGTGAATACTCCCTTGCCAGCGGTTTCTTTGGGAGTCTGCAACCCGCCCATCTCGGGGAGCGATATGATAGAGGAATACTTGATGTCAAGCAGTCTTGCCGCTTCGTCAAGCCTGTACACATAGGTTGTCGCAAATGAAAGGCTCGCGGATAGAAGGAGCAAGACAGGTTCAATCCAGAAGTGCACGTGTGCGAGTAAAATGAATGAAACAATAAAAATGAGCGTAATACAGCATGTCCAGAATATGACAGATTTTTTCTCGTCAGTCCTTATAAATGATGCGAAGAGGATGATTGAAAACAGAATGGCCAAAGGATATCTGAATCTATCGGATGACTTTCTGATGTTTGACCCGTCAAGAAGATTGTTGATGGCGTTTGCATGGACCTCAATGCCGGGCATCATATCCCTGTTCTGGCTCAAGGGGGTCATGAAGTTATCAACCACTCCGGGCACAATGTAGCCCACGAGAACTATCTTGTCAAAAAAACAGGAGTCTTCAAATTTCCCTGCAATGACATCCGCCAGAGATATGTGCGGGAACGTTGCGGGCGGTCCATAGAAATTTATCAGCATACCGTCCATACGGTACGGTTTTTCATGCTGTTGTTTACTTGAAGGCAAGAGTCCGCCGGAACCGAATCTGTTTCCTGCGATTGTTTCATAAATGGCGGAAGAGAATGAAGGTATTCTTTTGTCTCCATTGTCAATAGTATGAAAAATCTCCCTCACTATACCGTCAACGCCGGGTTCGGCGTGCAGATGCCCGGTTTTTAGCGGAGTCAAGCATGGAAGGGGATAAACGAACTCCATCTGCCGGTTCAGGTAAACCGGAAGAATAACCTTGCCGTGTCTTCTAATCGCCGCGGAAAGCCTGGTGTCTTCAGGCGAACTTTCGGTGAATAAGATATCAATGCCCACAGCGGAAGCTTCGTGCGTTCTTTCAAGAAGCAGGGCGTAGTAGTCTCTGCTCAAAGGCCAGCTGCCGAACTCTTTAAGGGTTTTTTCATCAATGGCGGCTATGACTATTCTGTTGTCAGTTTGCCTTGAGCCCTTCAGGCGGGAAAACAGGTCGTAGATGCTGTTATCTGCCCTCACCATGAAACCAAGATAATCCAGAATGAGGATAAGGCATAGAAGGAAAAGAAAAACGGCTGTATAAGTTGTTGCAAGCTTCCTGAATATGCGTAATCTCATCAATAAGCCTCTGAAAAAATCAGAGTCCGAAAAGCAGTAAGAGTCCTGCCGCGGCGCCTGCAATGCCGAAAATAGAGAACCTTCGTTTCACTTCAAAACTCTGCGGCGTGGAAAAAGCGCCTTCCCTCCCTGCGGAGTCAATGCCGCTTATCCTGACGTAATAGGTACCTGCCTGTTTTGGTCTCTGAAAGGTGTTTTCAGGAATGTCAACCATGGTTTCAAGTGCAATGTCCCTGAAATCCTCGTTTCTCGACATCTGGAAACGGTATCTGACATCCTTTCCAAGGTCCTGCCATCTTATTTTAATGGAGTTCTTATCCATGACGGGAGGTTCAACGGAAAGAGACGGAGGAGGAGGGATAAAAGCAAACGAGAGTGTATCCGACCATTCTCCCTGATAGTTGTCCGCGGCTTTAGAACTCACCCTGAAATAGTAGGTATTGTAGTCAAGAGTCCCCGTGTTGCATTCAGTTTCCGCAATGTCTTTTTGTTCCTTGACAATTTTTTTGAATTCCGCGTCTTCGGCGATCTGGACGTGGTACAGCTTTGCATCGCGAACCCTGAGCCAGCTGCATTTCAGACTTCGTGATTTGTATTCCGACTTGTCCACGGGCGTTTCGACGAAGGGCGGCGCGGGGTTTACACGAACGTGGATTTTGACAGGGTCGGAAGGCAGACCTTCCAGCCCTATTTCGTCTATACTGTTGCTCTGCAGAAAGTACGTTCCGTCGTCTATGTCGCTGAATTCAAAGACGCTCGTTTTATTAATAATCTCGTCCTTCACGATGTTCTTAATTTCACTGTCTCTTGCCAGAACGATTCTATAGGAGGAAGCGTCCTTGATTTCTTCGAAAGAGAGGCGCACCGGCAACTTCTTGTATGTGGGACATGGTGCCGTGGAGAGCGATGGCGCTGCAAGCAGTTTTCTGGGCGCAAGGGGTGTTTTCCCGCGGTAAATGATGGTACCTTCGCCCTGTTTGACATCCACGGACTGTTTTGTGCCTTCAACGTAAACCTCGCCTTCAATTACCTCAACCTGAGATGTTCCGTCAGGAGCGACATATGTTCTGAAGACCGTTCCTCTCACTCCAAGAACCGCCGTCGGCGCCTCAATCTGAACCTTGGATTCCTTTCCCGTGGATTTCTGGACATTGGATATGAGTTTTCCCACCTGCAGAGATAACTTGTATTTGGAATAGTCGTCGCCGCTCTTCCGGGCTGTTTGCAGTCCGATTGTTGTGTCCGGCTTGAGAAGGAAAGTATTGCCGTCTTCGAATCGTATTTCAACGCTGCTTTCCTGACCGGTGCGCACGGCGCATCCTTCTTCAATCTTATATCCCACCGTCAGGGGAGACCACGATTCCTCTCCCGGGCCTTTTGAATCTGCGCTACCTTGAAGGAATGTGACGGTGCCGGCAACGGGGGTGCCCTTCATCATGGATGCGGGGATTAGTATGGTTTGTCTTGGGAGTATAACGTTTGGATTCTTCAGTTTATTAATCGCGGCTATTTTTTTCCACTGCGTGGGCTTCTCAAGATACTTGTTGCAGATGTGGATTAGACAATCGCCTTTTTCAACATTTACCTTGACTGTCGGGTCGTCCTGTGAAAAACCTGTCTGGAACATAGCTGTCATTATCAAAATGAACAATCCCGAAAGCACTTTTTTTGCTTTTATCTTATCCTCCTTGTTTTCGCAAATCTTGAGAATTTGTGAAAGAGCCTTTTTTTCAATTTCTATTATGCATTTATTTATGTATTTGTCAAGCGAAACGGGATATGATGGCATAATTGTTGTGGAATCGTCAGGAGTTATGATGTTGCTCCCTGACTCGTTGTTTTTCTGTATTCTTTCGTATTCGGATTAAGTAAAACTTTTGCAACGATTTAATTCGTGGTATATTAATAGTAATATGCAAATAACTGCGAACAGGAGAGTGAAATGGGAAATAAATTGAAAGGCAATATGATGATTGCGCAGAGCGGAGGCCCTACGGTGGTGATTAATCAGAGTCTCGTGGGAGCCATAACTGAGGCGAAAAAACATAAGCAGATAAAGGGTATATACGGATCCCTGAACGGAATAAAAGGGATAATGGAAGAACGTCTAATAGATTTGAGGAAAGAGAATCCTTCCGTTTTAAAAAAAGTTGCGTTAACTCCGTGTGCGGCGCTCGGCAGCGTAAGAAAAAAACCGAATGAGCAGGATTGCGCGGAAATCTTCAAGATGCTTCAGAAATACGATGTGCGCTTCTTCTTCTACATCGGCGGCAACGATTCCGCAGAGACTGCCAATATCCTTAACGAGAGCGCAAAAAAGGTGGACTACGAGTTTAGGTGTTTCCATATACCGAAAACAATTGATAACGATTTGCTTGAAAACGACCATACCCCCGGTTATGGAAGCGCGGCAAAATTCGTGGCCATGGCTGTCATGGGGGATGATATGGATAATATGTCCCTGCCCGGAGTCAAAATAGACGTTGTGATGGGCAGGCACGCGGGTTTCCTTGTGGCGGCATCTGCCCTCGGAAGGAAGGAGGTGG
>JAKJFI010000001.1 GCA_022704985.1 Candidatus Omnitrophota bacterium
AAACCTGCCTCGCGGGACAAGAGTCAACGTCGGGGTATCCTGCACGCTGAAGGAGATTCTCTTCGGACCTGCAAGGGTAGATGACGGCTCCCAAAACCTGATGGGAGCGCTGAAGCTTTCCATGGGTTCGCTTGGGGCGAAGAACATAAAAGAGATGCAGATGGTGGAAATGGCAGTGACGCCGTCCATCAAGACGGAAGGTAAGATATACCAGTCTCTTATCAAGCAGATGTCGAGAAACAAGAAATAGACGGAACAGATGGATTGTAGCTCCCTCGCAATGAGGGCGTATCAAAGGAGAGTTTTGGATAAATGAAAGAATTTGTGCATCTCCATCTACATACCGAGCACAGCCTGCTTGACGGCATGTGCAGGATAAGCAAGGTGACGGAAGCCGCGCACAGGTTCGGGATGAAGGCGCTTGCTATAACCGACCACGGCACAATGGGTGGAGTTATAAAGTTCTATGAAGATGCTTTACAGCATGGCATCAAGCCTATCATAGGTTGCGAGATGTACATCGCTCCGGGGAGCCGCTTCGAACAGAAATACGAAAGCAAAAAGGATGCTTATTATCACATCACTCTTCTTGCCAGAAACAATCAGGGTTACCAGAACCTTCTCAAGCTCGCAACTCTTTCATACACCGAGGGCTATTATTACAAGCAGAGGATAGACCGGGAGCTTCTTGAACAGAACTGCGAGGGGCTGATTATTCTTGGCGGCTGTCTCAAGGGGGAGGTCAGTTCCCAACTTCTGAACGGCGACCTGAAAAAAGCCGAGGAGACGGTGGGATTCTACCGGGAGATAGCGGGCGGTGAAAATTTCTTCCTTGAGCTGATGGACAATAAACTGCCTGAACAGGAGAAGGCGAACAAGATGATGATAGAGCTGGCAGGTAGGACGGGAGCCGGTCTTGTGGCCACAAACGACTGCCACTACATAAAAAAGGAAGATGCGTTTGCGCACGAGGTTTTGCTGTGCGTCCAAACCCTCTCCCACATTGAAGATAAGGACAGGATGCGGTTCCAGACAGACGAGTTTTACTTCAAGAGTCCGGAGGAGATGCACGAAGCCTTCAGAGACGTGCCGGAGTCTCTAAAAAACACCGTGGAGATAGCCGAAAGGTGCAACGTAAAGATAGGCATAGGGGAATACCATCTGCCCGTATTTTATCCTCCGGAAGGAAAGAAACCTGAGGCGTACCTTGAAGAGCTCGTAGTGAAAGGACTCTGGGAAAGATTTCACCTGGAGGTTTCAAGTCTTGAAAAATCCGATGGAAAAAATGAAATTGTTGAAAGGACGCGGTACGAATTCGACGTCATAAAAAAGATGGGTTTTGCCAGTTATTTCCTGATAATCCAGGATTTTGTAAACAGGGCAAAGCAGGAAAAGATAATGGTGGGTCCCGGAAGAGGCTCGGCCGCCGGCAGCATCGTGGCGTTCCTTCTGGGCATCACCGACATAAATCCCCTGCCGTATAACCTCATATTCGAGAGGTTCCTGAATCCGGAAAGAATCAGTCTGCCTGACATAGACGTTGATTTCTGTGACAGGCGGCGCGACGAGGTCATTGCCTACATCAAGGGGAAATACGGCGCCGAGAATGTCTCGCAGATAGGAACCTACGGAAGGATGGCGGCAAGAGCGGTGCTCCGGGACGTGGGAAGGGCGCTGGGTTTCAGTTACAGCGAGGTTGACCGGTTTGCAAAGCTGATATCGCCTGAAATCGGAGTTACTCTTGAGGACGAGGTGAACTCCAACACCGAGATAAAACGGATTATTGAAAGCGACGAAAAGGTCAAACAGCTCTTTGACATATCACTCAAGCTGGAAGGGCTGGCAAGACATGCTTCAACTCACGCGGCAGGGCTTGTAATAACGGAAAAGCCGGTTCATGAATACGCGCCGCTCTTCAGAACCTCAAAGGGCGAAGTCGCTACCCAGTACGATATGGACGGCGTGGCGAAAATCGGTCTGCTCAAGGTTGATATACTGGGGCTTAAGACCCTATCCGTCATAGAGGATACCCTTGAACTCCTGAAGGAAAGGCGCGGGGTCGAGATAAAAGAATTTCCGTTGGACGACAGGAAGACATACCGCCTGCTTTCAAGGGGTGAATCCCTGGGCATATTCCAGCTTGAAAGTAAGGGGATGCAGGACCTTTTAAAGGACAGCCAGCCGGAAGTCTTCGATGACATAATAGCGATTCTTGCCCTTTACCGGCCCGGTCCCATGAAGAGCGGGATGGTAAAGGAATACATCAAGAGGAAGAAAGACCCGACACAGGTTGTCTACGACCATCCGCTCCTTGAGCCCATACTCAAAACCACCTACGGCATTATCCTCTACCAGGAACAGGTTATGGAGATAGCCCACCGGTTTGCCGGCTTTACCATGGGCCAGGCAGATGAACTGCGCAAGGCGATGGGCAAGAAGATAACGGCGGTCATGGAGCAGAAGCGAGAGAGTTTCGTGGAAGGCGCCTGCAAAAACGGGGCTGACAAACGCATCGCGGAAAAAGTTTTTGAACAGATAGCCATGTTTGCCGGATACGGATTCAACAAGTCCCACAGTACCGGTTACGCGTTACTCTCGTATCAGACCGCCTACCTGAAGGCAAATTACCCTCTGGAGTTTATGAATTCCCTGCTGAACAGCGAAATAGGGGATTTTGCCAAGATTGCCGAGTACATAGACGAATGCGAGAGGATGAAGATATGGATACTTCCCCCTGACGTCTGCGAGAGCGGCGATAGGTTCAGGATATTCAGCAACGACATTCTTTTCGGGCTTGGCGCCGTTAAAAATGTCGGCTCCGGCGCGATAAAGTCCGTAATGGAAGCTCGGGAGAAGGGTGTCTTCAGGTCTCTCTTCGACTTCTGTGAAAGGGTGAATCTGCGCACAGTGAACAAGAAAGTGGTGGAGAGCTTTGTGAAGGCGGGTGCGTTTGACTACCTTGAGACCCCGCGTTCCCAGCTCTTTGCGATAATTGACGACGCAATTAGCCGCGGTTCAAAGATACAGAAGAAGGCCGCTGACGGGCAAATGGATATCTTCGGTTCCGAAAACGTAAGTATTGCGCCGGTCATGGACACCGGCGTGCTGACAACCCTGCCCGAATGGTCTGAGAGCAGGCTTCTTTCATACGAAAAGGAGATGCTGGGGGTCTATTTGACCGGGCATCCCCTTGAAAGATACGTTTCAATTATGAAGATGTTTTCCAACGCCGCTATCTCAGACCTTGACGAGAAGGTGCGTGACGGTGCGGTCGTCAGCGTAGGCGGCATCCTCACCGAGATAAAAAGGACTACTACCAAGAAAGGCGAGAGGATGGGCTGGGGCGACCTGGAAGACCTTACCGGCAGGGTAAAGGTGTTGTTCTATCCCAAGATATACGAAGCATATTCCAGCCTCATCCGGAAGAGCTCGATAATATTTGTTAAGGGACGGCTGGAAAAAAGGGACAGGGTTACCATCGTTGCTGATGAGGTGGCAAACCTCAACACTGCCAAGGATAGGTTTCTTGCCAACGTGGAGATAGACGTGAAACTGCCTTTTCAGGAAGAAAAGCTTGAAAAACTCAAGGAACTTTTCATCAAGAACAGAGGCAACTGCCCTCTTTACCTCAACCTCATAAAGGACGGAAACAAGAAGGTCAAGGTCAAGGCGAACGGCTACACGGTAAATCCCGACGTAGAGTTTATTGAAGATTTAAAGGTTATATTGGGGGATGCCACCGCCTTCCACATCGGCCTTTAACCCTCCCCGTATTACTGTCTTGTTCTCTGCATGAATTGCAACCCGGGCAAATTCAGGAAAATACCTGTAGCTGTTGGATTCATTGCACGGTTTTTGCCTTGCCTGTTTTGTCGTAATCTGTTATTATGATAATTATGAAAAAACTTTGGAGTCAAGACACTGAAAAAGACTTCTTCCTAAAATCTCTCGAATTGGCAAGTCCAGAGAAACTCTTCTATACCTCGTCGGATGGGAAATTTCTTGCTTATTGGCCCAAAAAATACGTTGGAGTGAAAAATACATTGCAAAGCAGGAATGCTCTTATAGGTTCATACACTGAAAAGTGGACTACGGAATTACTGAGTGAAATAGCGGAAGAGGTTGGCGGTTATTCTGTTCAAGGAGTTGTTGCCGAGGGAATAGGATTGACTAAACGGTCTCCCGCTGATGTTGCAATTTGCAGGACAAAGGAAAAAGTGCAGAAGCCCAAAAATATTATCATAATCATTGAAGTCAAAATGTCAGTCGTTTGGAACTGGGAATTTATTGCTTCGACGAAAGAATTACTGTGTATCGGTGACTATAGGAGTCATCAAGGTAATCCTAGCCTTTTAAGGTCGGATACCATGTTAAAGGCTATTGGCAAGAGTATTAATGTACGTGTCTCCAGTGTTTCAGCATCGAAAATTCCAATTATTATTTTAGGAAATACTCCTGTTTCGCAAAACTATTATGAGAAAGTGGACCAGTTAAAACGATGTGGGATTATCCAAGGATTCTGGTCGGTTAATCCGAATCCTCTTGATAATGATGAAGAGAATTTGAAGTTCACAACGTATAAAGGATTCTGCAGATATGATAATTATGAGGCATTGAGACAGAACGTACTAGCACTTTTGACAGAGAAAAGAGAATTCTTCTCCAGTATGCAGACCCAAAAAGATTTAGGAGAAATTATTGAAGAGGCCGATAAAGAGCAAACTTACGAAGGCAAAGCGCAGAAGTTTTTAGATCTTCTCCGACAAACGACATAGGAAAATTCATGGGACAGAGAATTGCTAATGCTGCAAAGCGGAAGGGAACGGAGACAAGTTCTTTCGGCGTTTCGGGTAGAATTAATCATGATTCCTCAAAATTTTATAATAGCCGGATGTACGAGGGGTTGGATAACAGGAAGAATGTTAAGTATGTGGAAAATCCGGTTGACAGCGTCTATGTAAATAAGGTTTTTTGTAAAAGTAGTGAGAATATGTCTGAATTGCCTGATAATAGCATCCATTTGATGGTTACATCCCCCCCGTATAATGTTGGCAAGGTGTATGACGGTAATTTATCACTTAAAGAATATAGAGAGATGCTTAAACGGGTGTTGCTGGAAACATATAGAGTTCTGGTACCTGGTGGCAGGGCATGCGTAAATATTGCAAATCTTGGTAGGAAACCATATATACCCCTGCATAGTTATATTATTGAAGATATGAGTTCAATAGGTTTTTTAATGCGGGGAGAGGTTCTATGGGATAAAGGAAACAGTGCTAGCTCTTCCACTGCTTGGGGAACATATCTTCAGGCAAACAATCCGGTATTGCGGGATGTGCACGAATATATACTTATATTCTGCAAAGACACCTTTACCCGCTATAATCCTTATCGTAGAAAAAGCACTATAAGGAAGGAAGAGTTCTTGGAATTTACGAAAAGTGTATGGAAATTTAATGCGGAACGGGCAACGAAAATAGGACATCCTGCACCTTTCCCTGTAGAATTACCATATCGTTTGATTCAACTGTATACTTTTGAAGATGAATTTGTATTAGACCCTTTTGCAGGCAGTGGTACAGCGTGTATAGCGGCACTGCAAACTAAAAGAAAATATATTGCCTACGACATTGACAAACAATATTGCAACCTATCCGAAACCAGAATAAAGCAATTTCTATCAAAACAATCCACATTATTTGCAAATCAACTTTAAAAAGAGGGTGTTATGAAAATGTTTGAAGTTGTTTTGATGAAATCATATATTGTCACGATAAATGCGGAGAATGAAAGAAAAGCCCGGGAGTATGCAGAGTTTTTTACCGGTGATGTTCAGGATATTTCATCGGCAGAACAGAGGCAGGAATTCAGTTTCCAGATAAAAGATATTGATTGCAGGATAAACGAATCATTTGATAGCATAGCAGTAGAATGAAGCCGATTATAAGGGCACTTTGGAGGGAAAGGGTTCGGCTGTCTCCGAAAGACGCGCCGGTGTATAATCTCGCTTTTGATGTGACGCCGGCAAAACTGATAAAGGGTTTTATCACAGAAAATGGTATAATAAATAACGGATTCCGTTATGATTTTGTACAGCAGGGCGGTTGGCTCAGCGGTTAGAGCGCCTGCTTCACACGCAGGAAGTCACAGGTTCGATTCCTGTACCGCCCATTTGGAAGTGCAAGAAGGAGTTGGGTTGTAAAGGGTGAAAGACGGAAGTTAATAAGTAGACTAGGAATCGAAGGGAGCCTGCTTATGAACTGCGACGAAAAGGAGCAGTGAATAGGCGGGTGGCCGACCGGAGCACTGTGTGCGGAGGCGCCGATTCCTGTACCGCCCATGGAATTTTTCTTTGGGAAGGAATTGAATCGAGACTTCAAAAGGGGAAGAGGGAAAAGAAATGTCCCTCGAGTAGTATGTTTCGGGGGGATATGAGTTTTAGCGCCGGAGGGAAACCTCCGTGTTTTTTTAGAGAGAAAAATGGACGAAAGATTTGAAGTAGGGTTGAAACTGGCGGAGAAAGCGGGTCATTATCTGCTGGAGAGCCGCAACTGTCCTGAGATATTCAAGGAGATGGATTATGACGTCAAGTTGAAACAGGATGTTGCAAGTGAAGCGATAATTATAGGAGAGATTGAAAAACTCTTTCCCGAAGACGGATATCTTTCTGAGGAACGCGGAAGGAAAGAGAGCCGGTCGGGATACGAATGGACTATCGATCCGCTCGATGGCACGGTGAATTATTCGAGGGGTATCCCTCACTGCTGCGTGTCCATCGCATGCGGAAACGCGAATGATGCGTTCGGGATTGTTCACGACTTTTTCAGGGGAGAAACGTTTATCGGCAGGAAGGGGAAAGGCGCTTTCCTGAACGGAAAAAAAATAAATACGAGCTTGGTAACAGAGCTGAAAAATGCTACCATAAGTTTCGGACTGATGAAGGGAAAAGAGGAGATAGGTTCGGGATTTTCCTTGCTTTCGGAAGTTGCGCCGAAGGTAAAGAAGATACGAGCCATGGGAGCGGCTGCCCTGGACCTGAGTTACGTGGCGGCAGGTAGAATAGACCTGTTTTTTGAGGTAGGTCTTTACCCCTGGGATACGGGAGCGGGTAAAACAATCATAACCGAAGCGGGAGGATTGTACCTTGAGTCCATGCGCGGGAAGCAGGTGTTGAGCTGTGCTTCCAATGGAAAACTCAGGGCGGAGGAATTATGGCGAAATCTGTCAAACACATAGTGGAAGACACCGTCGAAAGTATTGTGAAGCCTGTCAATGAGATAGTTGTCAAGCCAGTTACCAATATTGTCGTGAAGCCGGTGGCGAACATGGTGAAGACTCCTGTGACCGGCATCGTTGAAGGTTTCAACTTTATCATGAAGAAGCTGGAGGAAAAGCCGGCGGAGATGCAGAAAGAAGGTGTTGAGATTGACGGGTTCGTTAACGTATTGCTGGACGAGATGAAGGATGCGGAGCAGGGTATCTTTGCATTATTCAGCGAGATGCTATTCATGAATCAGTTCTCAGAGAAGATGGCACAGGTTGAAAACGAAGTGTCGCTGGTCAGCATACTGGGTGAGAGGATAAAGGAATATCTGAAACCCTATTTTATCAATATATTCCTGTGCAGAGAGGACAAGAAATCATTCCATTTAGCCTACCATTATCCCGCGGAGAAGGAATTCAATCCCGCAGAAGTCAATGAGGTTGCGAGGGAGTGTTTCTGCAAGGGGGAGAGCACTATATTTGCAAGCCGCAAGATAGACGGAAAGTTTTTTTCGATTCTTACCGCGCCTCTGAGGACTACCCGCGACATGTTCGGGACGGTCGTTGTGGGAAAGAGGGGCAGGAACAAGTTTAGTTCGGAAGATATATCGCTTGCCATCTCTGGAGCGGCCGTGGTAGGTTATTCCATCAGCAATATGAAGCTGTTGCACAACATAGTCAAGAACGAGCGACTGGTTACGATAGGGGAGACTATCGGCGGGCTCTCGCACGACATAAAGAATATCCTGACCAGCCTTGAAAGCGGCATTGAGATAATGGATATAGCGGTGCAGAACAACGATGCTGAACTTCTGAGTGAGGGCATGAAGGGAGTTAAAAAGGGATATGACAGGATGAAAAATCTTGTGCTTTCCATGATTGACTATTCCAAAGAAAGGGAAATCTCCGTATCGCCGACCGACCTTAACAAACTTATAGAGGAATCTCTGGTTACCCAGAATGAGGCGGCCGTTGAGAAGAGGGTAAAGATTGTTGAGGAACTGGACAGAAAGATGCCGATTGTTTCCGTTGACCCCGTAAGGATTGAAAGGATGATTATCAATCTTGTACAGAACGCAATTGGTGCGGTCAGGGAAAAGACCGGTGTGGTGAAGGTGGGAACGAAGTTCCTGCCCCAGGAAAATGCTGTGAACATATGGGTTGCGGATAACGGGTACGGCATAGCGAAAGAAAATCTTGATAAAATCTTTGACGTTTTCTATTCGACAAAGGGACAGAAAGGGACAGGATTCGGTCTCGCAATCGTACAGAAGGTTGTTAAGGAGCACGGCGGGATAATCTCCGTCAAGTCCGCCATGAACAAGGGAACGAAATTTCTGATAAAGATTCCGGTTACGAAACCAGGGGGAGGAAATGGTTAACTTTGAGCAATTCAAGGAGATGGATATACGCATAGGCGAGGTCCTGGAGGTTGAGGATGTCGCGGGAGCGGACAAACTGTACATCCTCACCGTGAACTTAGGCGACGAGACGAGAAAGATGATTGCCGGGATAAAACCGTGGTACACAAGGGAAGAACTTGTGGGTAAGAATGTCGTTGTGCTTGCCAATCTTGAGCCCAAGGTGATAAGGGGCTTTGAGAGCAGGGGGATGGTGCTTGCCACCCTGAGCGAAGGGAAGTTATCGATTCTCACCACGGACAGGCAGACCAAACCCGGCAGTAAAGTATCTTAAACAGAGCGACATTGGTTTTGTCGCCGCCATGCGTTTATAGCAGGTTTCCTTTCTTGCTTCCTTTCATGTCGCCCTGCTCTCCGGCGAACTCACTCTTTTTTTTGCGGGGCATGTTGTTCACTTGCTTGCAGGTAGGCGATAATTTTGTAGATGAGTTTTGCCGCAAGGAAAGAGGAGCTGGTAAAGCTGTTTGAAGGTGAAAGTTCTACGACGTCAAACCCCGCAATATGTATCTCTTTTCTGCGAATGAAGGAATTCAAGAAGTTCAAGGTTTCGTACCACAAAAACCCTCCCGGTTCGGGGGTGCCTGTATCGGGCAGTATTGACGGGTCAAGAAAATCCAGGTCAAAGGAGATGTAGTATGTGCCTGAGGGCAGTAAGTTGTTCAGTTTGTCGCACCACTTTTCCCCCTGCATTTCATGCGCTCGGAGGATTTTAACGTTATTGGTACCGTCCAGAAAATCCTTTTCTTCCCGGCTGATGCTTCTTATTCCGGCGGAGAAGACCTTGCAACCGAGCTCCGCGACCCTTCTCATAACGCATGCATGGCTGAACTTTGTGCCTTCATATTCATCCCGCAGGTCGGCGTGCGCGTCAAAACACAGGACGTTGAGTTCCCCGTAGTTACTCTTGCAACTCTGGATAAGCCCCAGAGAAACCGTATGTTCTCCTCCCAGTCCAGCCAGAACCTTTTTTCCCCTGAAATATTTTGAGGACATGCCGGAGATTTTTGTTATCATCGCGCGCAGGTTTTTATAGGTGGGTTCAACCGGAGGAAGCGTCTTAATTCCGGCAAGATACGGCTCCGCATTCAGCTCTTCATCATATAGTTCGAGGTAACGGGAGGAGTAAAGAATGCTTTCGGGACCGTTCCCAGTCCCTTTCCGGCAGGATGTCGTAGCTTCGAATGGAATAGGAAGTATAACGAAACGCGCATCCCGCAAAGGGATGTCCGGAATGCCGAGAAATCTGTGCATGGTTGCTTTTGTCCTAAGTTCTGCCGGGAGTAAAAAAACAGATTACATAATAAAAACAGCGGCTGCAATAACGGTAGTCCAGAGACCGTTTTTGTCACCGATGGCAGACTGCGTTATGTTTGTCGTCTTGACTATCCTGTTGGATAACTTCCATATTTCTTTCTTTTCATCGTAAGAGGAGTCAGGGTCAAATTCTACGCCGATGATTGTCGCAAGCATTGTAGCCGCAAGGTCTTCTGCGTAATCGCCTGCCCTGTCGTCAGTCTCGCCGAAGCCCGCGTGCTCAGACAGGTATCCGTACTGTGCCCTGTTTTTGGGGATAGCCATGCCCACGGATGAAGTGATAAGTCTGTGCGGTTCGCATGTGCAGTTTCTGCTTATTACCGTATAAATAATCTGACCGGGCTCCAGCATGGAGAGTCCCGTATTCTTGGAGATGAGTTTGCAGTTAGGCGGGAATATGCTTGAGATGGAGACCAGATTGAACTGCGCTATACCGGCGTTCCTGAGCGCAAGCTCAAAACTTGTCAGCTTTTCCTTGTCTTTACCCACACCTTTTGTCAAGAAGACCTTTTTCGGTATCATACCCATTTTTATGTTTCTCCTTTGTTAGTAAGCACAAGGGGTCTTCCTCAAGGAAATCCCCCGTAAGGCTGTATGCGAGAGCGCGACAACCGTAACAATCAATAATTTTACAACAGTTACAGTTTTTTTTCAACAGCAATTTGTTTCTCGATTGTTTCAGGACCTCCGAATTTTCCCATATTTCTGCAAGAGAGGATTCTGTCAGGTTGCCTATTTTCAACGGGAACCTTCTGCATGGGAAGACAGTTCCATCGGGCATTACCGCCAGTCCGTCGATACCGACGATGCAGGGGGCCCCGAAGATACTGAAGTTATTCTTTGAGGTCAGCCGGACCATAAATCCCCTGTATTGGAGGATGTCCTCAATATCCGTTTCAATGCCCGAACCCTTGCAAAGGACATCCAACACATTTTTCCATTCCGCTGCAGAAACGACGGCTTCTTGCATGGCTCTGCCTGCGCCCCAGGGAATAAACCGTTCCACGATGAATCCGCTGAAGCCGTATTCCCTTATGAAATCAAATAGTCCGGGTACCTGCCCGGCATTTACCTTAGTGAGCGTGAACATGAGGAATTTTTTTGTTTTTGGCAGGGAATTCTTGAGCGTTTCGCAGGTGACGATGAATTTTTCATAGGTATTTATGCCCCGGTAAGATTCGTAAGCGTCCTTTTCTACCCCCTCCGCTGAAATCTTCACGGCCTTCAGGTTCTTTAGCCCACTGAGAAACCCGAGGTTCTTTTCGTTAAGGAAGGAACCGTTTGTTATTATCCCGAGTTCTTTCACGATTTCAGAACGTGCGGCAAGGAGTGTTATGTCTTTCCAGTCTCTATGCAGGAACGGCTCTCCTCCGGTTATGTCGAGAACGAGTTTCTGTCCCCGGCTTCTAACGAAGTCAGAGATATTGGAAAATATCTTTTCAAGTTCTCCGAAAGAGAGGTCCCTTTTCGCATTGAATGCATCCTGGTAGCAGTGTCTGCAACGCAGATTGCACGCGTCGGTGATATGCCACTGAATGTGAAAAGTCTTTTCCATTTTCCTTTCCTGAAATGATATATTATAATAAATGGAAACAGGAGTAAAAAAATGTTCAGAAATATGCCTCTTGGAATATTCAGCGAGGGGACTGAGCTTCGTGAGAAGTTGCGGCTTGCCTTGGTCGGAGGGTTTGAAGGCGTTGATATCGATATCGAGCAAGCAACAGCCCTTGCGGGGAGATATTCTTGTGCTTATGTGAAGGGGATGCTGGACTCCTTCGCTCTAAAGCCGGGTGCGTGGAAACTGCCTTTCATGATAGACGCCGAAGAAAAGGTCTACGATGAGGGTATCCAGAAAATTGAGGGATATGCTGAGACAGCAAAGAGGTTGAGCCTTCTGCGCACGCTCGCAACGGTCTCATCGGCGGACAGGGCAAAGGAAGACCTTTGCAGGGAAAGACTTGCTTCGGTTGCAAAACTGCTGGCGAGATACGGATGCGCCGTCGGACTTGACTGCCCCGGAGACTGCGCCGCAAAAATAAAAGAAGCGGGGATAGTGCTGAACGCCCGTTACTGGCATCTTTTCGGGGCAGGTCTGCAGGAACTGGAAAAGGTAGAATGGAAGAGGGTTGTCTATGTCATTATAAGTGACGTCGGCGCCGAGGGAGCAGGCAGGTTTCTTCCCGGCGAGACAGGGGTGGTTGACCTCGCGGGGTTTTTGAAGGTTCTGGCGGACGCAGGCTATGACGGACCTGTCTCTCCCGAACTGCCGGACAGGAACCTGATGACGTTACCCGAAGAGATGGCGGTGAGGCTTCTGGGCGGGGGCACCATGCGGGTCTGGAACAGGGTTTTTCCTAAAAAAGAAGAGGGTTAATCCAGGCTTTTCTGTTCTGCTTGTCCGTTATTTCTATCCGAAGATATTTTTCATCTCCGCGCAGAGTGTATTCCGCATGCTCAATTTCATCTTGCTTGCCCGCGGTAATCCTGCGTCCCGCAGGAGTAGGCGCAATGAAATCAACCGTCTTTGCCGGTGAAAAATCAAGACTTATCGTTTTCGCGTCCTCTGCTATCTTCAAGTCTTGGACTATAACCCCTGTAGAGGAATAAAAAAACTCCTTTTTTATAGAAGAGAGCAGGTCGTTCTTTTTACATGAACGGGCTTTCACCATTATGAATGAGGTGGTAAGGTCTTTTTGTGAATGTGCGTCGTCCGAGGCGAAAGACAGTATTTTTCTTCCAGTCTGCAGGACTCCGTCGAGATGGACCGTCGAGTAACCTTTGCCTGTAAGGTTATGACAGAGGTGGTTGTATACTTCGAGCCCGGCGTATCCTCGCAGAGCCAAAAGGTCTGCAGTCGTCAGGTTGCTCCAGTAGGGGTGTGCGATTATGGGTATCGCTCCCTGTCGGTTTACGGCGTTAATAATCTGCTGGCGGGAGAGCCCCTCGGGGTTGATGGGCTTTTTCAGCTCCACCGCAACTATGTGCGTATAGCCGGTATTCAATTCAGCGCCCTGCAAAAGGGTAAGACCATGAGCACCTTTTGTTTTAGTTATGCTGTTATGGTCGGTGACGCACAGGAAATCGTAACCTGCTTTTTTGTAGAACCGGCAGATCTCTTCGAGTGAAAACTGTCCGTCCGAATTCGTCGTGTGGAGATGCAGATTGCCCTTGTACCAGTTCCCTTTTTCCGAAAATGGATTGCGAAAATCCGCAATTTTTTCCCGCTTCATAGGAGGCTATCCGTGTTTTTTATAAGGTTTTTTTCTGATATCATGCCCGGCTGGTTATATCTGATGTTGCCTTTCCTGTCAATGATGACTGTCGTAGGAATAAACCTGGTTGCGCCGTAAAGGGATTCTATTTTTCCGTCGCTCATGCATAACGGATAGGTTATATTGTGTTCCGCCGCCACCTTTTTCACATCCTCAAGGGTGCTTCCGACAGCGATTCCTATTATTACGATATCTTTTGAGCGGTAGGAGTTATAAAAATTTACGAAATCAGGAAGCTCTTGTTTGCAGGGCGGGCACCATGTCGCCCAGAAATTTATTATCACCGCCTTTCCCGCGTAATCGGAAAGCTTGACTGTATTTCCCTTTATATCCTGAAGCGTAAAATCCGGCGCTTTTTTCATCTCCGCTTTCGAGCATGCCGTGAACAGGAATACACAACAAATGAATGCCAGAATGTTTCTTGTCATTCTTCTCTCCTTTGCCGCCAGGCTCGAGAGGCTTTTCTCTGTCGAGCTTATGAGATATAACGCAACATTTCTTGTGAACGTCCCGCTATGAACAATGGTCTTCACACCCTTAGCTGAGCTTCTTGTCCACATCAAAGGAACTTACGGATTGTTTCAAGGAACCCGGTTTTAATTTTCTCAAGGGATTCTGTGTTGTCCGCCTCTATCCGGACCACGAGCGCGGGCTGGGTGTTTGATGCCCGCACGAGCGCCCATCCGTCCTCAAAAAAGACCTTGACCCCGTCTATGTCGGAGACCCTGCTTTTTCTTTCTGCAAACAGCTCTTTTATCTTTACCACCACGTCAAACTTTTTTTCATCCGGAACGGCAATCCTTATCTCCGGCGTTGAATGATATTTTTTCACTCCGTCCAGAAGGGCGGATGTTTTCTTTCCTGTCTTATCCAGTATATCCAGCAGCCGCAGAGAAGCATAAACGGCATCGTCGTACCCGTAGTAGTCATCCGCAAAATAAAGATGCCCGGAGAGTTCTCCGGCGAGGGGTGCTTTTTCGGCATGCAGTTTGTCTTCTATGAGCGAATGACCGGTTTTCCACATAATCGGGATTCCCCCCGCCTTTTCAATTTCCTCTTCAAGCGCTCTGGTGCACTTGACGTCAAAAATCACCTTCTGCCCGGGAGTCTTTTTCAAAATTTCCCTGGCATATATTATCAACAGCTGGTCGCCCCAGAGGATATCGCCTCGCTCATCAACGACCCCCAGCCTGTCACCGTCCCCGTCGTAGCCGAGGCCTATGTCAAGTTTCCCGTTTGTGACGGCTGTTATCAGGTCTTTCAGATTTTCCGGAACAAGGGGATCGGGGGGGTGATTTGGAAAAGCCGGGTCGCTCTCCGTGTAGAGCTGGACAATGTCGATGCCGAGCTTCTCAAGAAGAGGGACGAGGACGGGACCGAGTGTTCCGTTGCCGGTATCAACGGCCACCCGCAGTTTTCTCCCGAAGTGGAATTTTCCGGTCATCAGGTTGATATAATCCTGTACGGCGTTCTTCTCGAAAGAACGACCCTTTCCTGTCTCGAAAGCCCCTTTCTCAATCAGGTCTGCCAATTGTTGTATCTCTTTGCCGTAAAGGCTCTTGTTTCCGATAACCAGTTTGAAGCCGTTGAATTCGGGCGGGTTGTGGCTGGCGGTAACCATTACTCCCGCATCAAAGCCGTAGTTATGTATGCTGAAATAGAGAACAGGCGTCGGGACTATTCCGATATCGGTGACGTCGCATCCGGTTTCAAGAAGCCCTTTAAGAAGCTTCTCCTTGATTTCAGGCGTGGTAAACCTGTTGTCTCCGCCGATGCAGACGGTCCTCTTTCCCGCTCGTCTGATGATTGTTCCGAAACCTCTTCCCAAGAAATAGGGCAGGTCGCCTTTGAGGTCTTCTTCATAAACCGCCCGTATGTCATACTCCCTGAATATCTTCCTGTTAAGTTTCATTTTTCGTATCCCTCCCGCTCTTGCAAACATCTGCAAATATGCATGTACTTAACTTATTATATATTACATGGTGAGCAATTGACAAAATAAGTCTGCAATGGGTAAAATTAAGATATGCAGAATAAGAAGGGGCTGGCATTGCTGGAGCTTGTAGTGGCTGTGGCGATAGTCCTGATTTTTGCCGCCATAATCATATGGCTGGTGAGCGTCGTTATGCAGAAATCAAAGGTAGTGAGCGCCAAAGCGCAGATTACGCAGCTGGCTCTTCTGCTTGAGTCCGTTAAGGATGATACCGGGTATTATCCAACATCCCTGCAGGATCTTACAAAGAAAGAAGCGCCGAAATTCCAGGAGAAGGGATGGATGGGTTTTTATACCGAGGAAATACCTCTTGATCCTTGGGTTAATGCCTATTTTTATTATATTCCGCCCACCACGGTGTTGCCGGCCACCAGGTCCAAGCCAAGAACTACACCGCCTTCTGTCGAGCGGATTGTTTTTAACGCTTCTCCCGGCAAGGGCAGATTGATAATAACCAACTACAGAACAACCGCTAACCGTATCTGGCTGAACGGGAGAGAGGTTGTGCACCCGAGCGAATTAAAAAACCACCCCGTACCCCAGATTATCGAGAAGGAAGTTGACCTTCAGGAGAATAATGTTTTTGAGTTGAGGCTTACGGGTCAACACAGCAGTTATCTCTTCTTAGAAGTCTCCGGTTTTATGCCTACTGATGAATATTTTATCCTCGGCAGTTACGGGAAAAACAAGGTTTCAGGCGGCGAAGGTTTTGACGGGGATATTGCCTGGTATTCGAACAAGTATCCGAATTTTCAATAGTATGCAGGAAAAACGATAAATTTACAACGCGTCACCTTCAGAGTGTATCAAGGGAGAATTCAGGGTAAAGGAGTTATTATGGCGAACCAGCAGAAGAAGTGCAGGAGAAAAAAATACCTGATAAACAAGCCGCTTCAGTTGGTATATTCTGGTATAACCGTGTATCTTTTGCTAATAGGAATAATGGTAGTCGGTATGGCCACTTACTATATAACGCTTGATACCATATTATCCCAGTTGGAAGCCCAGGGAGGGATGGTGCAGACCTACGAAATAGTCAGGAATATAAACCTTATCCTGATTAAACGTATCAGCATCCTGCTCTTCGTAGTTATGGCTTTTGCGTTCGCTCTTGCGGTTTACTACCTGCATCGGATAGCGGGCCCGGTATTCAGAATAGAGAAGACTCTGAACGAAATTGCTGAAGGGAAGAAAGTTGAGCTTATAAGGTTAAGAAAGAAGGATTTTTTCAAGTCCCTTGCAGAAGCTCTTAACAAGGTGATAGGCATTATCCAGAAAGAAGAGTCCTGCAAATAGAGTCGTTCTTTATACGTTCGCCCAGAGCTTTTCAAGTTTATAGTAGTCCCTTGTCTCAGGCAGGAAGATATGCACCATTATCTCCGCGTAATCCAGCAGTATCCATTTTCCCGTCTTGATTCCGTCCACGGAAACCGGAGCATCTTCGAATTCTTCAAGGAGCGAGTCGGCAAGCGTCCTGGTGTGCACGGTGGAATTGCCGGTGGCTATCACGAAATAGTCGGTAATCCATGTCTGCTTTCCGACATTAAGCACCCGCACGTCTTCCGCTTTTTTATTTTCAAGAATGTGCGTTATCCGCTTCAGCTTTGTATTGATTGTTTTCTCCACTTTCCATTATTGTACTGCAAGATTCTTCAAAAAGAAATATTTGCCTGAAATTTTTTTGACTTTTTTTTATTTGGGATATAATAGAAAAGAAGAAAGAATTGACAGGCAAAAAGACAGCAAGTAGAATGTAATTGGTTAAGGACTGTAATCATTACAAATTCAATCCATGCCCCTAACTGTGCAAGAAATACACGGGGAGGGTTCGGGACAAGGGGGATAAAATGTTCGACAGGATAAGAAAAAGGAATGGCGAGGTGGTCAATTTTGAATCCCAGAAGATAACCAACGCCTTATACAAGGCCGGTCAGGCAACGGGTGAATTTGACCAGGATGTCGCCAGGAAACTTACCCTGCGGGTACTGGACCTTGCGATTGATATGATAGACGACAGGATTCCCTCTGTTGAAGAAATTCAGGATATAGTAGAAGAAATTCTCATAGCGTCCCCGTACAGGAAGACCGCAAAGGCGTACATCATCTACAGGGATCAGCACGCCAAGTTGACTTGGTAAACCAGTATCTGACCAAGGAAGACTGGCGGGTAAACGAGAACAGCAACATGAGTTTTTCCCTTCAGGGATTGAATAATTACGTTTCCTCCGAGGTGACCAAGACATACTGGCTGAACAGCAACTATCCTCCCGAGGTGCGGCAGGCATACATAAACGGTGACATACATATTCATGACCTGGGGTGCCTTTCCGTTTACTGCGTGGGATGGGACCTTCAGGACCTGCTCACCGTGGGTTTCCGCGGGGCGGTCGGCAAGGTGGAGAGTAAACCGGCAAAACATTTCAGGACTGCGTTGGGGCAGATAGTTAATTTCTTTTATACTCTGCAGGGAGAAGCTGCGGGTGCGCAGGCGTTCTCCAATTTCGACACGCTTCTGGCGCCGTTTATCAGGTACGACAATCTTGGTTACAAAGAGGTGAAGCAGGCGCTCCAGGAATTTCTTTTCAACGTCAATGTCTCCACCCGTGTCGGTTTTCAAACGCCCTTCACGAACCTTACGCTGGATTTGACCGTGCCGTCCATATACAGGGACCAGCCGGTTATCGTAGGCGGGGAAGCGAAGAATGAGACATACAAGGAGTTCCAGGGTGAAATGGATGTGCTGAACAGAGCGTTTCTTGAGGTGATGCTTGAGGGGGACGCAAAGGGCAGGGTCTTCACTTTCCCCATCCCGACATATAACATAACCAAGGATTTTGACTGGGACAACAGCAATATGGACCTGCTCTGGCAAGTGACCGCAAAGTACGGCATTCCGTATTTCAGTAATTTTATCAACTCTGACATGAAGCCGGATGACGTTAGGTCAATGTGCTGCAGGCTTCGGCTGGATACCGTGGAGTTGAGAAAGCGCGGCGGCGGGCTTTTCGGTGCAAATCCGCTTACCGGCAGTATAGGCGTGGTGACTATTAACATGCCCAGGATAGGGTATCTTTCCGACTCCGAAGACGAATTTATTACCCGCCTGGATACGCTCATGTCCGTTGCGAAAGAGTCGCTCGAGATAAAGAGGAAAATAATAGAGAAGTTGACCGACGAGAATCTCTATCCCTATTCTGCCTTCTACCTGAGAAATGTGAAGCAGAGGTTCGGCAAGTACTGGATGAATCACTTTGCCACGATAGGGCTTTCCGGAATGAATGAAGCATGCCTTAATCTTTTAGGCAAGGATATCGGTACGCCGGAAGGGCTGGAGTTCAGCGTCAGGGTGATGAAGTTCATGCGTGAGAGACTGGTCAGGTACCAGGAGGAAACGGGGAATAATTACAATCTTGAAGCTACGCCGGCCGAGGGTACCAGTTACCGTCTCGCCAAGGCGGACAAGGGAAGATATCCAGACATAATCTGCGCCAATGAAAATGAATACAGAAAGGGAGCGGAGCCTTTCTATACCAATTCCTCGCAGCTGCCGGTTAACTATACCGATGATATCTTTGAATCTCTTGAACTGCAGGACGACCTGCAGGTTCTTTACACAGGAGGGACCGTTGTCCATCTTTTCACCGGAGAAAGAGTGGACACCACCGAAGGGGTGAAGAAACTGGTAAGGGTTATCTGTGAGAAGTTCAGACTTCCGTATTTTACCATTACACCTACTTTTTCCGTATGTCCTGAACACGGGTATATCAAGGGCGAGGTGTACAAGTGTGATAGTTGCAACAGGGAGACTGAAGTCTATTCGAGGGTCGTGGGATATTTGAGGCCCGTGAAACAGTGGAACAAGGGTAAGGTGGAAGAATTCAAGATGAGAAAGACGTATGTATTGAAATGAAAATAGGCGGGTTCCAGAAAACTTCCCTGATTGAATTTCCCGGAAAGCTGAGTTGTGTGGTATTTGTGCAGGGATGCAACCTTCGCTGTCCGTATTGCCACAACCCTGAGCTTGTACTGCCTGAAAAGTTTTCTCCCTCACTTGATCCCGTGGCGGTAACGGCATTCCTTGAAAGAAGGAAACAATACCTTGAAGGCGTGGTCATCACCGGTGGAGAACCGTGCCTTGATATTGAAGGGCTCCTCTCTTTTGCAAAAGGGGTGAAGG
>JAKJFI010000083.1 GCA_022704985.1 Candidatus Omnitrophota bacterium
GATTAAACACCGCACTCTCTATCAGTATATTTTTCGTGCCGCCTTTCACCTCGGAGTTTTCTCCCCCCATGATACCTGCCAGTGCAATAACCTTTCTCTCATCCGCTATAACCATAATTTCTTCGTCAAGTTCTCTCTTTTTCCCATCTATGGTTACGATAGATTCTCCCTTCTTTGCCCTTCTTATTCTTATGCCGCCTTCAACCCTGTCGAGGTCGAATATGTGCAGAGGCTGGCCTGTTTCAGCCATCACGTAATTCGATATGTCGACAACACTGAAACTGCTCCTGTATCCCAGTTTTTCAATGTTCTCCCCGAGCCAACCGGAATGTACGGATACATTGATATTGCGGATAATCCGGCAGGAATAGTAAAAACAATCCTTTTCGTCTTCAATCCCAACCGGAAGTTTTTCCGGCAGGTTTTCCCGGAACGAGCCGCCCGGAAGCTTAAGCCTGTACGCTGTGAAAGGCATGACTGCCCTCGCAACCCCGACAAGACTCAGTAGATCGCCCCTGTTGGCGGGCGTCTCAAGTTCCAGTATCGCGTCATCTTCCGTTTCTGCCGTTATGACGGGATTCAAACCGAGAAGTTCAAGATATGACAGCAGTTCTTCCTTCCCTATGTTTCCATCAATGTATCCGGATATCAGTTTATATGAATATTTCATTTTTTTAAGAGAATTGTCTGATAAACCTCAAATCATTTTGGTAGAAATACCTTATGTCCGTAATGCCGAATTTTATTATTGCAAGCCGTTCAATGCCCATGCCAAAGGCAAACCCGGTGAACCTGTCTGCATCGTACCCGACATTTCTAAATACCCGCGGATGCACCATGCCGCACCCCAGTACTTCAATGTATCCGTTATTGTGGCAGGTGGAACAACCCCTTCCCCCGCAGACGTTGCAGGACATGCTGACCTCGGCGCTCGGTTCGGTAAACGGGAAGAAGGACGGAGTGAATTTCACCTTGACTTTTTCACCGAACATCTGCGTTATAAAATATGTAAGTATCCCCTTAAGATGCGCGAAATTTATGCCTTCATCAACCATAAGCCCTTCCATCTGGTGAAAAACCGGACTGTGCGTGGAGTCAACATCATCCCTTCTGAAACATTTGCCCACGGACACGACCCGCAACGGAGGTTTCACCTTCTCCATTATCCTCACCTGCACTGGGCTGGTATGGGTCCGGAGCAGAATCTTTTTTTTCTCGCTTATATAAAAGGTATCCCATTCATCTTTGGCCGGATGTTCGTCCGGGATGTTCAATGCCGAAAAGTTATAATAATCGGTTTCAATTTCAGGACCCGCCACTATCCCAAATCCCATCCTTATAAAAATATCCGTCATCTGTCTCGTAACAACGGTAACAGGATGCAGATAGCCAATATCCGGGACTCTCCCCGGGAATGAAAGATTGACTCTCGCAGATTCCTTCCTGCCGGCTTTTTCCCTGCGATTTTCGTACAGAGCGTTAAGTTCATTCTTTACATCGTTAAGCCGCGCGCCGGCTTCCCGTTTTTCGTCAACGGAGAGTTTTGCAAATACGGAAAACAAAACGTTAATCTCGCCCTTTCTTCCGAGATACTTTGTCTTCCAGTTCTCCAGTCCGACCGCATCCGCTGCGGCATCCATGTCCTCAAGCGCTCTCCTGTAAACCTTCTCTATTTTTTCCGTCACGGTTTCATGCTTCATAAAATTTGTGCTCTCCTTCGCCCCTCGCGATGACAAGTACGGTGAAAGGCTATGTATCCCTATAAAGGCTATATTTCCTTATATACTCAAGAACTCTGTCCGGAAGCAGATATTTTACTGTTTTCCCTGTTGAAATACAATCCCTTATGTATGACGAGGACATGCCCAGTAAAGGCATCTCTATAAATCTGTATTCAAAAAAAGGCATTCTCGGAATTCCCGCAGAAGGCCTCTTTTCTCTCGGCGCCACAAGGAAAACCGTCTCTTTGATAAGTTCCTCATATCTATGCCACGTCTTTATCTCGCTTAACGCATCTTCCCCTGTTATGAAATACATCTCCATTTCCGGGTACATGCGCTTAATCAGAGAGACGGTATCATAGGTATAGGAAGGGTTTTTCCTTTTAACCTCAATATCAGATACTGCAAAATACCTGTTTCCCTCTATGGCAATCTCCACCATTGCAAAACGATGACGGGACGAAGCAAAAACCTTTCGTTTATGCGGAGGGGTGCCTGAGGGAATAAATAAAACTTTTTCCAGCCCGAATTCCTCTCTCGCTTTTTCGGCAATTATGAGATGTCCCGCATGAACGGGGTCAAACGTGCCTCCCATAATGCCTATCTTTTTATTGACGGATTTGTCCGCTGCCATATATGAGATATTTATAACTTGTAAGTTCTTCCAGCCCCATGGGGCCGCGCGCATGGATTTTATCCGTGCTTATCCCTATCTCAGCGCCCAAACCGAATTCACCCCCGTCGGTAAATCTGGTTGAGGCATTGTGGAAAAGTGCAGCCGCGTCAACCTCTTTAAAGAACCTTTCCGCCATTTCAACGTTTTCGGTAATAATCGCCTCGGAATGCTGGGTGCCATACCGGTTAATATGCGCTATCGCTTCTTCAACGGAATCCACGATTTTAACCGCCACAATAAGGTCAAGGTATTCCGTACTCCAGTTTTCTTCCGCCACCGCCTTTATCCCCTTCAGAATTCTGCATGTTCTCTCGCAACCGCGCATTTCAACACCGGCTTTCCTGAACAGCTCCGCCATTCGGGGAAGAAATTTCTCCGCAATCCCTTCGTGCACCAGGAGGGTCTCCATTGCATTGCACGTCCCGGGCCTCTGTGCCTTTGCATTTAACGATACGACCAGGGCAGTCTGCAGGTCAGCTTCCCTGTCAACGTAGGTATGACATACTCCCTTGTAATGCTTGATTACCGGTATCGCGCTGTAATTCACTACCGTTCTTATCAACGACTCTCCGCCCCTCGGAATAACCAGGTCTATGTATCCATTCATGGAAAGGATGTATCTCACGGCCCTCCTTCCTCCGGAGGAAATCAGGTTCACCAGGTCTTCCGGCAACCCGGCTGAAACAAGGCTTTCTTTTATGATTTCGACAAGAACACGGTTTGAATACTTTGCCTCTTTCCCGCCTCTCAGGATAACGCAGTTGCCAGATTTCAGACACAGGCTGCTTGCCTCCACAGTCACGTCAGGCCTTGATTCATAAATTATCGCAATCACCCCTATCGGAGTCCTTACCTTTTCTATGCGCAAGCCGTTGGGTCTGGTAGTTTCCCATATCTTTTGCCCCACCGGGTCAGGAAGACCCTTCACAACCTCTATCCCTTTTACCATCTTCGCTATACCTGAGGATGTGAGGGTCAGCCTGTCTATGAAAGCGGGAGAACGCTTGTTTCTTTCGGCATTTTCCACATCTTTCCGGTTTGCAGTCAGTATCTTTGATTCCTTTTCTCCAAGCATCTTCTGCAGAATCGACAGAAACCGGTTTTTCTGTCCGGCGGAAAAATTTAGAGCATTGAAGGATTCTTTCTTCGTCCTTTCAACTGTTTCTAAAATCTTTTCTTTCCAGTCCACAGAATTCTCCTTTATTTCGGGACAAAGACTGTGCCGACGTTCTCGCCTTCGAACGCCTTTTTAATACTCCACGTCTTCTTCCCGTTCAGGATCACGCATGCTTTTCCTCTTTCTGTCACGTACCTCGCCGCATCAACCTTGCTCCTCATCCCGCCGGTGCCCCGCTTTGACACGGTGCAGAGAGCCGCGACACCCTTGAGCTTGTCATAATCTTCCACTATCTCTATAGGTTTGCTGTCCGAATGTTTTTTGGGATCCGCAGCGCACAACCCGTCTACATCGGTAATGATAACCAGCATATCAGCATCGACAAGTTCCGCAACGAACGCCGATAGGGTATCGTTGTCACCTACTTTTATCTCATCTACAGCAACGCTGTCATTCTCATTTATCACAGGCACCACATTAAGCTTCAGCAGTGTGTTTATGGTCTCCTTTGCGTTCCTTTTCCTCTCAGATACGGTGAATATGTCCCTCGTAAGCAGAATCTGCCCGACATTTATTCCCTCCTCCTTGAAGAACTGCTCGTAAACTCTCATCAGTCTGCTTTGACCGATACTTGCGGCGGCCTGAAGACTGCTTATCTGCGTAGGCCTTTCTTCCCATCCGAGCACCTGCATACCGGCGCCTATTGCCCCTGAAGTAACTATTATTACCTCTATTTTCCTTTCCTCTATCAGGAAGCCGACCTGTTCCGTCAGATGCTCTATCACGGATAGGTCAAGGCGGTTGTTTTCCGTGGTTAACACCTGCGTTCCTATTTTTACAACTATCCTTCTG
>JAKJFI010000084.1 GCA_022704985.1 Candidatus Omnitrophota bacterium
TCTTCATCAGCATAGTTATTGTTCCAGTCCAGGCACGTAGCGACACCGCCGGAAGCGCAACTCAATGCAAACATCGTAACTGCGTTGCCCACATCAACCTCGCAGGCGGCTGTGATACCCCTGTTATTCAGTTCGCTTAAAACCACACAGGGCGATATCCCCATCAACCGCTGCATCTCTTCCCAGCAACGCAGGGCGATGGTGTCAAACCCGTACTCTGAAATCATGTCATCAAGAACAACCGCAAGCCTTACGGTATTGTTAAAAGCCTTCTTCGGGACTCCTTTCCAGTCCGAATATCTTTCGAGAACCTTCGCCTTGCCTGTATACGCCTTTTCGGATTGCTTGACTTTCTGCATCCTGGCGAAAACTGACGATAAATCATAGGTCTCCATGGTTATGCCGTATTTCTGCAATGCCAGCTCGTCTATGCGAACTGTCTTAAAAGCTGTTGTGCGAGCGCCTATCGCCCCCACTATCATATCCTTCATCCCATTCACAACCCTGCAGATGCGGTCAAAATGCTCAATATTCTCTGCAAACTTCTGCGACCTGGGATGAACGGTGTGCGGCTTCAACGCTGTAAACGGCACCCCGTACTGCGTGAAAACATCCATTATGGAAAACTTTCCGCAGAAAGAATCCCGGCGCAACTCCGGACGCATCTTGTCAAGTTCGTCCGGGTATGCCTGAATAAGAATCGGCACTCCCGCATCCTTCAGCGCTTCCACAGCACCTGTCTCGTCGCCAAAATTCGGCAGTGACAGGATGACTCCCCCGAATTTACCGCGGTTCTTCCTTAGAAAATCCGCATAGATTTTTCCTTCCTTGACGTTTTCAACAGCTCCGAAACGCGTCGCCTTTTCATCAAGCACCACAGTCTTATACCCCATGCCATTCAACACTTCCACCATTTCCCTGCGCGCAGAAGCCATGAGAGAAGAGGGAAAAAATCCCCTGTTCCCGAAAAACAACGCAAACGTTGTCTTTTCTCTATTCATAAATACCTCCGTTATCGCACCACCATAATTTTGTCATTGCGGGCGTTTTGTATAAAACAATCTCAAAAGACTGCTGAGGTGCTATCTCCTTCACAGTGACAACCGGTGAGCGACTTAGATTTTGTCTTATTAATTTTATGAATTTCCCGCGATATTGTCAATTTTATTGACAGGATTCCCAATTGCTATATAATATATTTATCGGATGCAGCCATCCGTGACGGGGGATTAGCTCAGCTGGGAGAGCACCAGGCTGGCAGTCTGGGTGTCAAGGGTTCGAATCCCTTATCCTCCATTTTTAGCTTCGTTGAAAAGGGATGAGAACCTTTTGGGTTCGAGCCGACTGAAGTAGCAAAGATTCGCAAGAAGAGACCGTGCGGCGTCTTTAGCCAGCACAATCCCTTATCCTCCATTTTTAGCTTCGTTGAAAAGCGTTCAATTTTCTTCTGGTATGCACCGTCGGAAATCCTGGTCCCTATACTGTATCCTGCTTATTATACAACAATGCTTGCAAAATCAGGATAGCGATTACGGGGAGAGGACTTCTTCGATGATAGTTTCACCGGTGGTCTCGATGACGAGTTTAATCTCTTCAGTAATCTTCCGCTTCTTCCAGGTTCCCCTTGAAAACCAGAGTACGGTTATTGCAGCGGTCAGGACATTGGTAGCGGGAAACGCTATCCAGATGCCCGCTTCCTTAAGGCTCGTGTAACGTGACAGGACATAGGCCAGCGGGAACCTTAACAGCCACAGACTGATGATGGACAGTATCATTGAAATGTGGGTATTGCCCGAACCTATGAAGGCGCCGTTGGTAACATGGTGAACGGCCATAAAACCGAAGGTCAGGGACATTATCCTTATAAAACTGACGCTCACTGCGATGGTTTCCGGCTCTCCGGGAATAAAGGTCGCGGCGATATGCTCGGCGAATATGAACATCAATATCCCCATCAGTGTCAGGATACCAAACCCCAGGGATACCGCAACACGGACTATTCTTTCCGCCCTTTTTATCTTGCCGGCTCCTATGTTCTGCCCCACAAGGGTCGAAGTCGCTATTGACAACCCAATAGTAGGGATGACGACCAAGCTTGATACCCTGTGCCCGATTCCGTATGCCGCCAGTACGGTCGTTCCGAATCCTGCAACCAAAAATATCAACAGGTTCATACTGAGAGCTACTGTTGAATTCTCAATCGAGGCCGGCATACCCAGAATAAACATTTTCTTTATCAGTGGAAAGTCTGGCCTGAAACCCTTTATATGAAGTTGTATCTGGTGCTTTTTCTTAACCATCAGCCATATGCCAGTAACCGCCGATATCCCCTGGCAGATAATGGTGGCAATCGCGGCGCCAGCAACGCCCATTCGCGGGATAAAACCGTAACCCATTATAAACAGCGGGTCGATTACGAGGTTTAGAAGCACCGTTGCAAGTATTATGTACATAGGTGTCTTCACATCCCCCACTCCCCTCATGAGCGATTGGAAAACCATGAAGACAAACATGAAGATAGTTCCGGCAAAAGAAATCTTCATGTAGGATACCGCATCCGTGAAGACCTCTTTTTCCGCACCCATCATCCTGATAATTCCTGGAGAGCCGAAGAAGCCCACGCAGGCAAGTACAACGGAAACCACAAATATGGCAAGAAGCGTCTGAGCAGTAATGTGATTTACGGCTCTCATATCATTCTTCCCCTTGTACTGAGCAACAAGGATAGTCCCTGCAACGGACAGCCCGCCGCCCAGCGAAACGATAAGGAAGATAACGGGAAAACTGATGGAGACCGCGGCGACCGCCGCCGCTCCCAGCCGTCCGACCCAGAAAGTATCAGTCAGCTGGTACGCGGTATGTAGAAAATTGGCAAATATAATGGGCAGTGATATCGTAATCAACGATTGCAGTACTGGCCCGTGTATCAAATTGTTTTTTTCATCAATCATGGTAATTACATGAATACAGTTGGCCGCGCTTCACATCGCGTATAGCGCTTTTGACAACGGGAGTCACTTCGACCGCAATCATTATTTTTTTTCGCAGACATGACATTTTTTCTCTCATGTAGTACTCATATATTCTTCAGGTTATTTCGACGGCTTTGAAACCACTTTTTTCATATCAGTAATGTGTTCCTCAAAGAACACAAGAAACTTCCTGAACTCTTCCTCGGGAAGAATGTTCAACATTCTCTTCCTGTGCGGCGGTCCGGACATGATAATCAGATTATCTCCCGGTTTGATATCCATCATTCTTCTTGCTTCAGCCGGAATAACAATCTGCCCCTTGCTGCCCACAGAAACCTTCCCGAAAAACTTGGGCGATTTTTCCATTTTCCCGCTCCTTTTAGACCTTTACAAGAGAAATCATCATCTCGTATAACTTGTATGAAATGTATGAAAAGTTCAACAGCCCGGAGCAATTGTACCTGAGAGTTCATTTATCGTCAAGCACCCCCATCTGTCATTTGAAAATGAAAAGCACATTAATGTTCTCTTGCTCCTGCGAAGTTTGCCAATGCTCTGTGGCGGAAGGGGAAAAGATTAAGGTGAAGGGGATACCAGCTGGCATTTGTAAACTTCCCTCAGACGCATGAAGAAATCAAGGTACTCTTCGCTCTTGTAGTCGGGATAAGTCCAGGGCAGGAACATAAACCTGTTTCTTTCAAAATAGAGCGTCACCTCCGCGAAAATACCTTGTCCAAGATAAATCCTGTGATAGAAATCCTTCGCTGAAAAAAGGATTATCCTGGACAGGTTCATATACCCGGGATCGAGGTTTACCTTCCTCGCATTTCTACCGCCTTCGCGGAATTCTTTCTCTACTGCGTTGCTGATTATTTTCCACGAAAAGGGCTCTTCCGGAGACACGGTATCCTTAAAAGAGATAAAACGCCTTCTGAGCCCTTCTCCCATCTCTTCCCGGTAATATTCTGTAAAACCGAATTCAAAGGGACCAGCGGAGCAGTCAATCTCGTTCTCAAATCTCCGCGCAAGCTCTTCCGAAGCGGCGTTGAATACATCTTCATCCCTGTAAAGGATGCCGCAAAACAGTTTCACCCTGCTGTATTCCTTCCTTCTTTCCATGTTTTAGGTCAAGTCATTGCTATCAGCTTGATATTTATTATATATGTTAAAATAATGGCATGCAAAACGATACAATCTGCGCAATTTCAACGCCCCTTGGAATCGGCGGCATCGGCATAGTTCGGCTGAGCGGACCGGACACATACAGCATCATTGAAAAGATATTCCGGCCTGCCGGAAAAACCGCCCTGCCCAAACTGCCCTCTCACACAGTGCGCTACGGACATGCCGTTGATGGGAACAGGATACTCGACGAAGTACTCCTGACC
>JAKJFI010000085.1 GCA_022704985.1 Candidatus Omnitrophota bacterium
ACGTATAACAGAAGACCGCTTTTCTGGGCTATCATGTCCGCCATAACCCTTAATATAGTGGTTACTCTTATAATACAGCTGAAGATGGGTTACAAGTACGGCGGCATCAATATGAACAGCTGGTATTTTGGAGGAAACGTTACGGCGCCGTACAAGCATGCCGCAGAACTTCTTAAGAATCCGGTCGCGCCCAATGCCATCGGGTGGCTCTGCAAGGGGATAGGCGCGTTGACCATGTGGATATTTCTTTTCATGCGTCAGCACTTCCTGTGGTGGCCGTTTCATCCCATAGGGATAGTTGTTGCGCCTGTGGCATGGATTGACGCGCTCTGGTTCTCAATCTTCATAACATGGCTTGTGAAATCCGTGATAATGAGATACGGCGGAGCGCATATCTACGAGAAAATGAAGTTCTTTTTCCTCGGACTGCCTCTCGGATTGTACACAAGCGCGGGGGTATGGTTTATTATAGACCTGTTTACCGGTAAAAAGGGGAATATGGTTTTCTGGATATAGCGGGGTGAAACATGGGGTTTCTGAATAAACATTATCTGCTGGGCAATGACGCGGCGCGCGGACTTTTTCCGGGTGTTGCCGGCTTGCCCGTGGTTGATCCGCATAATCATGTTGGCGTGAGAGAGCTCGCAGAAAACAGGAATTATTCCGACCCTTGGGAACTCTTTGTAGGCACCGACCACTATGTTTGGGCGGCCTTGAGGAATTGCGGCGTGCCGGAGGAATACATTACGGGCGGCGTGCCATCCGAAGAAAAATGGCTCAAAATGGCGGAGGTTTTTCCGCTCATTGCAGGCAACCCGGTTTACGAGTGGATACACCTTGACCTGAATCGGTACCTCGGCATAGATGATATTTTAGGCCCGGAAACAGGGAAAAGAATCTGGAAGAGCGTTTCGGAAATACTTGCCGGAGAAGAAGGCCGTCCGCAAAGCCTGCTGAAAAAGACAGGGGTTGAAGTGATGTGTTCCACGGATGACCCCACGGATTTCCTTGACAGCCATTCAAAAGTAAACAGCATGATGGGTTCCGTGGTTGTCCGTCCGACGTGGCGTCCGGACAGGGCGCTGAAGATACAGTCTGCAGACTGGCGGAATTATATTGCGGTTCTTGAAAAACGTTTCGGCGTCAGTTGCAGTTCAATAACTGACCTTGCAGATATGCTTAAGAGGTCGCACGACTACTTTGCCGAAAACGGCTGTGTTGCCAGCGACCACGCTGTTGAAACACCCTATTCCGGCGCCGCTGACAGGGCTTCTGCGGACAGGGTGTTCAGAAAGGGGATGAAGGGGGAATCTGTCACGCCGGAAGAAGCCGGAATTTTTGCGGACTATATTTTCGGCGAGATGGGAGAACTTGACGCGGAAAAGGACTGGGTCTTCCAGATACACATCGGCGCGGTAAGGGACGTAAGGCGAAAGCTGTTTGAAGGCATCGGTCCGGATTCCGGAGGGGACGTTTCAAGCCATTCCATAGATATCCTTCCTCCTCTGACAGGATTCCTTAACCGGTTTGACGACCGGCTTAAGGTGGTTTTGTACTGTCTTGATGCGGTGCACCAGGCAACCATAGCGACGCTCTCCCGCGCCTTCGGTTCAAAGGTGCGGCTCGGTTCGGCGTGGTGGTTCTGCGACCATCCGGCAGGCATGAAGCGCCAGCTGGAATACATAGGTTCGGTTGACCTGTTGTCCTGTTTTGCAGGCATGGTATCGGATTCAAGGAAGATACTTTCATACGGTTCAAGGTTTGAGATGTTCCGCAGGGTGTTATGCGACGTGCTGGGGGAGATGATTGAGCGCGGACAGATGCCTGAGGACGTTGCGGCCCGGCTGGGACATAGAATCTGTTACGAAAATCCGAAAGCGTTTTTTAATTTGTAGAGCTACGTTCTGAACTGCTTGTCCCCCCTGTCCGGTTACTCCTCATTAAGGGGAGAAGGGAGTGAAAACAGCTCGTGGCAAGGAATAAAATGAAAAAACTGATAATAATTCTTTTTCTCGCAGTCGTTCTTTCCTGTTATGCCGAGGAAAAAAATTCCATCGCTTCCAGGAATCCGGAGGTTGAAGCGCTCGTCTCGAAACTGACGAAGATGGAAGACCGCATGGATATTCTTGAAAAGGAAGTGGAACAGTTGCGCAAGGAGGTTGACCGGCTTAACGAGCTCACATCTACGCTTACAAAGACCCTGAGGGCTCTTGAAATAGCCACGCAGGGCGGCTCGTCGTTGCAGCCGGACACGGAGGTCTGGAACAGCATCAGGAAAGGCATGACCGCCGAGGATGTGCAGGAACTGCTGGGCAGCGCCGATAGGGTAGAACAGGCGAGAGGCGGGGATGTCTGGTACTATTTAGGCATGGGCAGTATCGTCTTCGACCGAAACGACAGGGTCAAGTATCAGAATAATTTCAAGAAATATCCTTTTGAGCATAAAGTCCCCTGAATGAGTATCCGGAGGGGGCGGGAGGAGAGAATGCGGGTATATATACAGACGGATATTGAGGGAGTAGCGGGTTATATATCATTTGAGGACAGAAACTCGATGGGTGTCGAGAATTTCCATCACCGGCATAGGATGCAAAAACTTCTTACCGGCGAGGTGAATGCGGCGGTCAGGGGCGCAAAGGATGCCGGAGCGCAGACCATCTATATCAACGATAGCCATGGTTCCGGATACAACATACTGTTTGAAGAACTTGAAAAAGGTTGTGAAATCATACACGGCAGGGGCTCGCACTTTCCCGAATGGATGACCGACCTGAAACAGGGCTGGGACGCCATAGTGCAGGTTGGGATGCATGCAATGGGTGGAGAGCTGGATGCTGTATGCCCTCATACTAAGTGGACGGTAAACGGCGGAAAGATTTATTTGAGTGAGGCGTCCATGGCGATGGCGCTTGCCGGCGACCTGGGCATACCCGCAGTCTTTGTCAGCGGCGACCAGGTGATTACCGGAGAAGCGAAGGAGAAAAGTCCGGGGATTGTTACCGGCGTGGTCAAGCACAGCTACGGGCCCAACTGCTGCAGGTCTCTCCTTCCGGAAAAGGCGCAGGAGATAATAAGGGAGGGCGTGCGCAGAGGGATTGAACAGCGGAAGAGCATAAAACCGTATGTGATAGAAGGTCCGTTGACTCTTGACCTTCTGGACGGACCGGGGCATATTCCGCCGCTGAAGCCGGTACTCAAGGAGCCGGCGAAGGGAAAAAACATAACCGAGGCGTTTGAGAATGCGCTGGCGGAGTTCTCCTGGGCGTCCTACGGTAAAAAGGAAATGGACTGGTACAGGTATCCCACCAATCTCTCCGGCAAGCCGATTTGACGCAAGGGGAGGAGTGTGGCTGTTTCAGGGCAGGGTGAAGAGAACCCTGTCCAGCATATCCTCCTGCACGCCTATTGTTTTTAACAGGTTAAGGTGCCTGTGAAAATCCCCTGCCGCAAGCAGGTTATGCGTGTCGGTTCCCAGCGATATTTTAACACCTTCCTCCAGGCAGGCGGAAAAAAATTCCGGGTCAGGCCGGTTGGTGTGGAAGTTCATCTCCGCGGCCACCCCGTAACTTTTCAGCAGTTTTGCCATGGGGCGGTAGAGGTGTGTTGGCGCCGGGAGCTTGCCCTTGTAGAAAAACCTGAAGGGATGCGCAAGCGCCGCTATCCCGTGCCGCATCAAGGACTCGGATATCTTCATGAATTCCGAATGAAGCTTATCGGAAGTTCCGGACAGCAGTTCTTCGGGAAGTACATGCACGGCTCCGATGACGATATCCAGGCCTTCGCTGTCTTCCGGCAGAAGCGTGATTCCCCCGTATGCGTCCGCCTCAATCTCCATTCCGACCCTTGCCAGAGGTGAACCGCTTTCCGCAACCGCCTTCCGGAAGGCGGCGATTCTGTCGGCTCCCTTTTTCCTTGCTTCGGGCATGAGTTCGGGATTATTAAAAAACCTGTGACCCCAGTAGTCGGTGGTTGAAAGGTAGAGCTGTCCGGAGTGTTCTGTGAAGCAGACGTAGCGCAGACCCAGCATTTCCGCCCTTTTCAACACTTCGTTCACCGTTATGTCTTCGGAACAATAGGCAAACTGCGTGTGACAGTGGTTGTCCCCCAGCTTAAAACGGTTTTTAAGCGAGCCGGCGCGTATGTTTATTCCGTCCGGAGTTATATCTATGATTGTATAGCGGAAGGGTTCTGTGCAGAGCGCGGGAGTGGTGAAATAACCCACCCCGTCTCTGTATGTCAGTTCCTGTCCGGGATGGTAATGCCCGCTAACAGAGAGCGTCACCCTGTTTTCCGCATAAGCTTTGTGGACATGTTCGGAATTGGCAAGGTTATAAGGGTATTCGCTTT
>JAKJFI010000002.1 GCA_022704985.1 Candidatus Omnitrophota bacterium
CCGCCAGTTTCCCGCTGAAATCCGGATAGATGACCTCCACGGCACCGGTATTCACGTCCATGAGGAACCCGCCTGGTATATGCGTATGCCCGGAGAAACAGACCGTTTCTTCAAGCAATCGGAGCTCCTGTCCTGCATCTTCCTTGCGCATGACGTAACGGAACAACGGTGAAGAGACCGAAGCGTGCACAAACAAAATATCCTCTCTGACTTCTTTTTCAGGCAGGCTGCCTATCTTGGCAAGAATCTCGGCAGACAACCTGTTTTTCGTCCATCCCAGAGAAACCCTTGCTATTTCCTTGAATCTTGACAGGTCCCCGGTTATTATTCCCTCTTCATGGTTGCCTTTCAGAGCCAGAACCGATTCTTCCAGGATTTTATTGACGCACTCTTCGGGATCGGGGCCATACCCGATTGTATCGCCCAGGGAAACGAGAAGGTCTGTCCTGCTTTTCAGGGATGTTATTGCCGCGTTCGCTGCTTCAAGATTACCGTGGATATCAGAGATTATTCCTATTCTCATTACGAGTTATATTCAATGTACAGACGGTCAACGTCATTTTTTACATCCGACATGGAGATGTACCTCTTGAACGGTTCTCTATGGGTTGCCCTGACGATTATTGAATATATCAACTCATTGCCGATACGGTCCTTAAGAAATTCTTCCAGCAGAACTCCGTAGGAGTATATATCGCTCCTCAAATCCGACACGCCCTTCGCTCTTTCCGGAGCCATATACTTTTCAGTCCCTCCCGTATAGGGGCTTTTCCTGGACCACCTGTTCAACTTTTCCGCAAAACCGAAATCCGTCAGTTTGAAAGAATCGTTAAACTTGCCTATTATGATATTTTCCGGCTTTATATCGTTATGGACTATCCCCCTCGCATGGAGATAATCCAGCGCAGCGGCAAACCGGGAGAAAAAACTGAGCAGCCATTCCGTTTTAACATCAGACGTCTGCGAAGCTATACGGAGATTGTTGCCATATACATATTCCATAAAGATTGCATAAAAACCGCTCTTTCTGCCCATGCCGTAAACCCGGACTATGTTATCATGCACAATCCTGCCCTGTATCTTCGCCTCTTTTTTGAACTGCCTGATTTGCAGGGGATTATCCCGATAGGGATGGAGAATCTTTACCGCCACCGTTTGCCCCCACTTTCCCCTTCCGCCCGCGGAAGAACACCGATAAACCGTAGATGTTGCTCCCTGCCATATCTTTTCATCAACCGTATATCCACATATGTCTTCGCCAAGCAGCTTGACGCTCCGCGCTACCTTCACCCCCGCACCCCCTTTATCCTGTATGCCCCGAACGTTGTTTGAAAAGGCAACATATTGCTTTTCCGTCAACTTCTTCGAAAGGAATACACGATTTTCACGGAACGGAGAGAAGGGAAAATTTTCATATAATGGCGATAAAGTCCTTCTTCCTTTCCGCTATCTCTTGTTTCTGTCTAAAATTATGATAACATTTTTATCGATTCTTTTCAAGTTTTTTCCTTGCATCTATGGATTATTTCCGTTATAATGGAAGTTATGGAAACTGACCTGAAAAAAATACTCGTGATTGAAGATGATGCCGATGCCCGCATGATGCTTTCTCTCGCGCTAAAATCATCAGGATACGTAGTCTTCGGAGCTGAGAATGGAAAAGAAGGGCTCCAACTGTTCAAGGAAGAAAAGCCCGACCTGGTAATACTTGACGTTGTCATGCCCCTCATGGACGGATGGGAAGTCCTCAGGAGAATAAAAGCCGGTTTTAAAAGCAGAAGAATTCCCGTCATCATGGTCACCGGCAAGAGCGAGGATGCGGACAAGGTAAAGGGATACGACTCTGGAGCGGATTTTTACGTTACCAAACCCTACGACATACAGAAATTGTTGCCCATCATACGCAATAGATAAAAAACGTCAAGCGGAGCGTCTTATGACCAGAGAAATGGGGTTCTACCGAAAGTTTTTTAAGGTTTACGACTCACTCTGGCCGGCAGAAATCGCAAATCCCGGAAAACCGCGCCGGACACGAATTTGACTTTTTCTGTCAAACGTATATAATAAATAATTTTCAGGTTAAAATAATGGAGGGGACTGACACAATAAGTCGGGACTCCTCATTTTGAGTTTTATCAAGAGAGTATTCGGAGTAAAGGAGCCAAAATAATGGAAAAACAATATGAGGGATGTTTTCTGTTGAAAACCGACCTGCCTGAAGAGGAAGCGGCAAAGGAAGTCGCTTTCATCGAAGAAAGCATAACGAAAAACGGAGCCGGAATAGTAAAGAAGGAATTCTGGGGGACAAAACGCCTTGCTTATCCCATAAAGAAAAAAACGGATGCCGTTTACCACCTTTTCTATTTCAAGGCATCTCCGGAAATGCTTCCTCCCATAGAACAGACATTCAGACGCAGGGAGAACATCCTGAGATACCTTTTTTTGCAGAGGAAGAGGCTGCCGGAAGAGTCCACGAGCGAAAAACCGGAATCCTATCCCGCAAAAAAGAAAGACCGGGAAGAATAGAAATCATATGCCCCTCGCCATGAAAAATATAATATCTGGAAAGGGAGCTGGGAGAAGGAGGAAAAACGATGCCGGGACCTAACCTTAACAAGGTTTTTCTTATCGGAAGGCTTACAAGAGACCCTGAACTACGTTATACCCAGGGAGGCCAGGCGGTAGCCAACTTCGGCCTGGCTGTCAACAGGGATTTTCCAACAAAAGAAGGCCGCAAGGAAGAGACCTGCTTTGTTAATCTTATAGTCTGGGGGAAGAGAGCCGAAGTCTGTGCCGAATACATGAAAAAAGGCGGGTTGAGTACAGGAAATGGGAAACACAGGACAAGGAAAAGAGATCTACACTGGAAGTCGTAGTGGAAGACTTCCAGTTTCTCGACAAGCCGGCGGCAAATACACACACCGAACAAACAGTTGAAGAGGTTGAAGAAGAGCAAAACCCTTCACAATAAAGGAGATATAGCGAATGAATCCGGGACAGGGAAGAAAAGCAAAGACGTCAACAAGGGTAAAGGTCAAGGTCTGTCAATTCTGCAAGACAGACAACCAGGAAATCGACTACAAGGACACGGGGAGAATAAAAAGGTTTACCAGCGGCAGAGGCAAAATTCTGTCACCGAGAATTACGGGAACTTGCGCAAAACACCAGAGAATGCTGGCAAAGGCTTTGAAACAGGCACGTTATCTCGGACTGTTGCCGTACATTAAAGCATAACAACGCAAAATCTTAACCCCTCACAATGAAACAGATGCAAGGCAGAGTTCTGAGGGGCAAGGGAGTGAAACGATGAAAGTTATATTCACGCAGGAAAATCCGGGCAAATGGAAAAGGGAGGAGATAAAAGAAGTTAGCACAGGATACGCACGCAACTATCTCATCCCTAAAGGGTTGGCAGTGGAAGCAAATCCGCAGAACATCCAGCAGATAAAAAATCAGGAGAAATCCCTCCAGAAAAAGAGAGCGAAGCTCATCTTGCAGGCGAACGAAGTAAAGAAAGTCCTGGAAGATGCTTCCATCACCATAAATTCCAAGGCGGGACAGGATGATAAACTATTCGGAGCGGTTACCAACGAAGACATAGCGGCGGCTATAAAACAGCAGTTATCCATTGAGATAGACAAACACCAGATTATCATTGAACAGCCGATAAAAAAACTCGGTATCTACAAAATCCCCGTCAGGTTGTGCGAAGAAGTCAGCGGAGAAGTAAAAATATGGGTTGTCAGCGAGAAATAAAATGCCCGGAAACAGGAAAAAAGCCGTATCTTTCAACAGGGTACCGCCTCAAAACCTGGAAGCAGAAAAAGCCGTCCTCGGCTGTATGCTTGTAAGCGAAGACGCCAGAGTGCAGGTCTTCGAATCCGTCAAAGAAGAACTCTTCTACAGTGAAACCCACAGAAAGATATTCTCCTGCCTGTGCGATCTTTTTGAAAAGAATGAAAAGTGCGACCTGATAACGATAACCAACCAGCTGAAACAGAAGGATATGCTCGACGAAGTCGGCGGCGTGGAATATATTACCGGACTGGTAGAGCTTATGCCGACCGCCGCCAACGTTGATGAGTACATCAAGATAATCCGCGATAAGTATCTCCTTAGAACAATCATAGAGAATGCCACCAAAATCATCTCCGAAGCATCTGCTGAACCGGAAGAGGTTGACTCGTTCCTGGACGAAGCGGAATCGCTCATCTTTGACATCAGCCAGCACAAAACCAAAAAAGATGTTTACCCGCTCAAAGACCTGATAAAAGAAAATATTGAACTCATAGAAGAGGTACATCAAAGAAGAGGGCTTGTTACCGGACTGCCCACCGGATTCATCGACCTCGATAAGCTGACCACCGGTTTACATCCTTCCGACTTTGTCATCATCGCCTCAAGGCCTTCTATGGGAAAAACAGCTTTTGCCTGCAACATTGCGCTTAACCTTAACACCGGAGTAACAAAATTCCCAATCCTGATATTCAGCCTTGAAATGAGCAAGGAACAGCTTGTGCAGAGGATGCTTTGCTGCGAGGCGAGAATCAATCTTATGAAATTGCGGCAGGGGATGCTTTCCGACGAGGACATGGGAAAGCTGCTGCTATCTGCAGGACATCTTGAGGAAACCCCTATATTCATTGACGACACCCCCTCTCTGAACGTTTTTGAACTGCGCGCGAGAGCCAGGAGACTCAAAGCAAGCGAAAACATACAGCTGATAATGATAGATTACCTGCAGCTTATGAAAAGCAGGGGACGCGCCGAGAACCGCCAGCAGGAAATAAGCGAAATATCCGCATCGCTAAAAGCGCTTGCAAAGGAACTGAAGGTTCCGGTCATAGCGATTTCGCAGTTAAGCAGGGCCACGGAACAACGGGAAGGAAAAGAACCCCATCTTTCGGACCTGCGGGAAAGCGGTTCGCTTGAGCAGGACGCAGACCTAGTTCTCCTTCTTTACAGGGAGGACTACTACAAACGAGAAGAAAGCAACAACCTTGCTGAACTGAAAATAGCAAAACAAAGAAACGGTCCTACGGGAACCGTAAACCTGACTTTCCTTAAGGAGTTTACGCGATTTGAAAATTACACCTTGCGCGAACAGGAATAGACATATGCGGAATTTTCTTGAAAAAATCGGTGATACCCTCATGACGTACCTTTCATATTTCGGTTCGCTTGCTCTTTTGATGGCCAGGTCTTTTAAACAGCTTGTCTTTTCAAGAAAAAGAGAAAACGTTCTGAAACACATCGACGAGATAGGGATTCGCTCTTTTCCGCTGGTCGGCATCATTTCCGTATTCATAGGCATGGTACTGGTGATGGAAACCGCCTATACCCTGAAGAAATTCGGCGCGGAGATATATTCCGGCGGCATCGTCTCAATATCCATGATAAGAGAACTGGGACCTGTTTTCATCGCCATCGTCATGGCGGGACGCGTCGGAGGTTCAATAGCCGCTGAAATCGGCACGATGAAAATCACCGAACAGGTTGACGCCCTGGAGGTAATGGCGGTGGATCCCGTAAAGTATCTCATAAGCCCGCGACTTTTCGCCGGCATTATTTCACTGCCCTCGCTGTTCGTAATAAGTTTCTTCCTTTCCATACTCGGAGCTTTTCTCATCGGAGTCTTCGTAGTGGGCATCCCTTCAGGCATGTTCTTATACCAGAGTTTCAGATTCATCGTTATGAGGGACTTCGTTATAGGCCTTTTAAAATCCATTGTTTTTGCCATCGTTGTTATAACGGTTGCATCGCATGAAGGAATGAGAGCGCAGGGAGGCGCCGTGGGGGTCGGAAAAGCCGCGACAAACTCTGTGGTGGTATCTTTTTTTCTTATAATACTGACCAATTTAATCATGACCGGCATCTTCTATTTCATCTAATAACTAAACGGTTGACTGTAAACAGCTGACATGAAAAGAAATTATTTTGCGTTTTTGAAAGGCACACCTGCGGCATCTTAATCTCAATTCAAACATCCTGCCGCTTACCAGCAGCATTCCCATATGGTGCGCGACAGCGAAAACTCCCATCCATATCCCATCCAGTTTTATCCTGTTCCTCCATGATATACGTACCGTCAATTATGCAGTTTCTGGATGTTTTTACAACGGGAGCGATGAGAAAACATAAGGAACAAACTGCTCACGCATCATCGAATATTATATTGACAGAATTGGAGCAAAGTTTACAATATATATGTGGAAAATATAATATCCCTGAAGGACCTGAAGGTCAATTTTGAAGGCAACGAAGTTTTGAAGGGGATCAACCTGGAAGTAAAAAGGGGAGAGTCCCTGGTTATAGTCGGCAGTTCAGGATGCGGCAAGTCCGTCCTGCTGAAAACCATACTCGGACTGGTAACGCCCGCCGAAGGAGAAATACACATATTCGGACAGGAGACCACTTCCCTGCCGGAGAAGAAACTGCTGGACATCCGTAGAAAAATCGGCATGGTATTCCAAAGTTCTGCGCTTTTTGACTCGCTGAAGGTATGGGAAAACGTCGGTTTCTATTACATCCACCACACCGACATGAACAATGACAAAATATACGAGAAAGCAAAAGAGATTCTGCAGGATGTGGGCATGGAGTCTTTTTGCGATTTCTTGCCGGAACAGCTGAGCGGCGGAATGAAAAAGCGGGTTTCTATCGCTAGAGCGCTAATATCGAAACCTGAAATACTTTTTTACGATGAACCTACAACGGGACTTGACCCCATCACAAGCGACAGCATTACCGGACTCATAGGCGATGTTCATGCAAAATTCAAAACAACCGACATAACCGTCACACATGACGTGAAGCTTGCTTCAAGAATCTCGGACAGGATAGCACTGCTGGAAAACGGCATGATACAGGAAATAGGAACTTTTACGGAACTCAAGGAGAAGAGCCGAAACCCGCTTATAATGAGCTTCACAAATCATCCCGGGGGACAAAAATGAAAAAAGAGAGGTTGTCTCTTGAACTTCGTGTTGGAACCTTCATCGTCATCACGATTCTCGCGGTAATCCTTTTCATTTTCATGCAGGCAACAAAAAGCAATTACAGAGGTTATGAGATTGGCGTTTTATTTGATTATGTCAGCGGACTGGAAACGGGTTCTCCCGTCAGAGTAAGCGGTGTGAGGGTCGGCGAAGTAAGAAGCATAGAAATATTATACGACGCACAACCCAAGGTGTTGGCAAAACTGCGCTTGAGGCACGACATAAAAATCGACAGGTACAGCCGGGTAACGATACAGACACTGGGGATAATCGGCGAGAAATATATAGAGATTTCGCCCAGTTCCTGCAAGGAGTATGTCAACTCCGGGGAGACAATAAAAGGAGAAAATCCGCTTTCAATAGAGAAACTTGCCGAAGCAAGCCAGAGCATAGTCATCCGTTTGAACAACATGCTTGCGGACATAAGCAGGATCACCGGAGACGAAGAACTGCGGGATAATTTCAGAAACGTGGTTAATAATTCCGCATCAGCCATCAAGAGGATAGACAGCGCGTTCGAAAGGATTGAATGGCTTGCCGATACCGTAGTGGAGACCAACGAAAAAACACAGGATATCCTGGCAAGGACGGCTCCGAAAATTGATGTACTGCTGGATAACACCAACGAACTCGTGGTTTCCGGCAAGACAAAGATAGAAGGAACTCTTGATGAAATCAAACAGTTTGCCCAGGCCGGCACGGTCGCGGCCGAATCGCTGAAAGAGATAAAGGGAACTGCCGTTGCTTTTGAGAAGGTTGCGGCAGATGTACAGGGGTTAATCTCGAACCTGCAGAGCAAGGGGCTTGTCGCAAGGCTACTCAAAGAAGAAGAACTTGTTGACCAAATAAAACATGAGGTCGTCCTTCTGCAGGAGACAACACAGCAGTTCAAAGAGACTGCGGAACAGTTTGGCAATGTCTCTTCCGACATGAATATCATAGTCTCCGGGCTGAAAGAAGGAGAGGGAACCATGGGCAAGCTTTTAAGAAGCGATGAGCTTTATATGGACATACACGGGCTGATAAAGGATATAAGAGCGAATCCATGGAGAATATTTCTCCGTCGTAAATAATCATCCGGATAGCAGTGTTGGCATCACCACCGGTTGCTTCTTGCGAAAGAGGTTTCCTGACCTGAAAATCGGCATCGGAAAATGCCTACCACAGGTATACTACCGCCTTGCTATCCGGCGGTCTAAATGCTGTATATTGCTAATGTCACAATGAAAAAAAATGCGAAAAACGTTTTTGCCTGTTCGGAGTGCGGGTATCAGTCTGTAAGATGGCTGGGCAGATGCCCTGACTGCGGAGGATGGAATACCTTCATCGAGGAAGCGCCCAGCAGAAAAGACAGGTCGTCATCCGTTGTTTCCAGCCCTGAAAAAATCATATCCATTGAACCGGAGAGATTTTCAAGAATGCCTTCCGGGATAGGCGAGTTTGACAGGGTCTCCGGAGGCGGAATTGTCTATGGAAGTCTCATACTGCTTGCGGGCGAACCCGGCGTCGGAAAATCAACCCTCGTATTGAGCATCTCCGGGAAACTTGCTGAGCAAGGGCGGAAAATACTCTACATAAGCGCTGAAGAATCAAAAACCCAGATAAAACTACGTGCGGAGAGATTGAAAACCTTTTCTGAAAATCTTTATGTTCTTTCAACCACCGAGATGACATCGGTCAGGGATGCTCTCAAGGAGCTTAAACCGGATTTCGTTATTGTTGACTCTATCCAGACGGTCTTCGACCCGGAACTGCCCACCACCCCGGGGTCAGTAACCCAGGTGCGCGAAAACGCCAATTTCTTTCTCAGTTATGCGAAGAATAACGGCTGTTCGGTTTTTCTTGTCGGGCACATAACAAAAGAGGGTGTCATAGCGGGTCCGAAGGTGCTCGAACACATTGTTGACGTGGTATTTTCTTTTGAAGGCGAATTGCAGTCAAACCTCCGAATCCTGCGCACCACAAAAAACAGGTTCGGCTCCACCATGGAGATAGGGGTCTTCTCCATGGAAGAAACCGGCCTAAAGGAGATACCAGAAGCGTCGGCACTCTTTCTTCCTGACCTGAGAAATCCCCTGCCGGGAGCCGTAGTATTCCCTTCCCAGGAAGGTTCAAGAACGATACTTGTGGAGATACAAAGCCTTGCGACTCCGACCTTTTACGGGGTCCCCAGAAGAACTGTCACAGGCCTTGATTTCAACAGAGTCTCTCTAATTCTTGCGGTACTTGAAAAGAAGCTCCGTTACAACCTTAATACCTACGACGTCTATTTCAACACCGGCGGCGGACTCAAGATACTTGAACCTGCCGCTGACCTTGCTCTGGCAATCTCCTGCATCTCCTCCCTGAAAGACCGGTCCCCAGAAGAGGGGTGCGTTTTCATGGGAGAACTCGCGCTCACAGGGGAAATAAGGCCCGTACGCAACGCCGACCAGCGAATAAAGGAAGCAGGACGGCTCGGTTTCAACAAAGCGGTGATTCCGGAAGCCAATATGAAAGATGTAAAAGATAAATCCATGCAGGTTTATCCGGTAAGATGGTTGAAAGAGGCCGTTGAAGCATCCATCAAGAAAACCTGATTTTGATTTTTTCGTGTTCCATGATATCATTTTTTATTTAAATAGTTAACATTTGAAACGTTTTCTATGGAGGAGTTTTCATGGGAGTATATATCATAAGGGGCTTTTTCATATTATTGAGCACACTTACCGGATACTACTGCTTTCCTCAATCAAGAATCATAGGCAGTCTCGCCGGTTTTTTAGGCTCTGGATTGATAATCGGAATAGAGATTTTGCTTGAAAAAGTACCTATTAAAAAACTCATGCTCGCGGTGGCAGGGCTGATTGTCGGACTGGTCACAGCCATTCTGCTTGCCAGTTTCATCCTTCTCATCCCGGTTGACGACATAGAAAAGATAAACAACATGCGTTTTGCCTTATATTTTGCCTTCTCTTACCTGGGGATAATGATTGCCTTGAAAGGCGTGGAAGAACTGGGATTCGTATTCCCGTTTCTCCGCGGATTGAAAGAAGACGAACGGCTTCTGCTCGTTGATACCAGCGTATTCATTGACGGACGGCTCTACGATATCGCCAAGAGCGGTTTCCTTGACTACATCATCATAGTGCCCAAGTTCATCATACAGGAGCTTCACGGGCTTTCCGACAGTTCCGGAGATATGAAACGGCAAAGGGGCCGGAGGGGACTTGAAGTGCTGAACAAACTGCGCCGCGACGCGGAGATTGACGTCAAGGTATATGATGCGGATTATCCCGATATCGAGGCAGTAGATGCAAAACTTGTCAAGCTTGCCTCGGACCTGCGCGCAAACATACTGACCAACGACTTCAACCTCTCAAAAGTGGCGGAGGTCCAGAACATAAAGATTCTAAACCTTAACACGCTTGCTACCCTTATGAGACCAAAACTCATGAGCGGAGAAGAGATTTCCCTGAAGATAGTGAAGGAAGGCAAGGAAGCCGGTCAGGGCATAGGATACCTTGAAGACGGAACGATGGTGGTGGTGGAGAATTCCGCGAAACATCTGGGAAGGATTAAAGAGGTAGTTATCGACAGCGCCATCCAGACCTCGACAGGCAGGATAATCTTTGCCAAATTGAAATGATTAGCGTTATCATTGCCGGAGCCGGCCGCGGCAGGAGACTCAACAACACCCCGAAAGCATTCATAAAGCTCGGCGGAAGAGAACTCATATACCACTCTCTGGACAGATTTTATGCAAAAACCCGCACCGTTACCGTAGTACTGCCGGCAGAGTACGTAAGCAAGTGGCAGGCAAAACTCGACAGGAACTACAGAAACGTGCAGGTTGTAGCCGGCGGAGAAACAAGGCAGGATTCGGTAAAAACGGGACTGCTTTCGTTGAAGGATAAAAGCGGGCTGGTGCTCGTACACGACGTGGCCAGGCCGTTTTTCAGCGAAGAACTCCTGGAAAAAGTGGTCAGGGGAGCGGAAAGTTACGGTGCGTGCATCCCCTGCATTCCAGTAAGTAATACGGTGAAAAAATTTGAGGGCGGCTTCATCAAGAAAACCTTGAACAGAGAGGAGCTTGTTCAGGTTCAAACCCCGCAGGCATTCAGGTACCGCGTGCTGGCAGACGCTTACGAGAAAGCGTATGCAGACGATTTTTCCGGCAGCGACGACTCGGTACTGGTAGAGAGAATGGGACAGAAGGTTCTCATGGTACAGGGAAGCCCGGAGAACATAAAGATAACTTATCCTGCGGACATTGAACTTGCACGCATCCTGATAAAAAAATGGAAAAGAAAAACAGAAGAAAAGGCGTGACTTACCCGGCAGGATTTCTTGCATCCGGCATGCACTGCGGGATAAAAAGCGGGGGGGGCAAAGACCTCGCACTGCTCTTTTCAGAAACGCCATGCATAGCGGCAGGAACCTTCACCACAAATCTTTTCAAGTCATACAGCCTGCTATGGAGTCTTAAAAATATAAAAAATCCTGTACAAGCGGTCATAGTAAACAGCGGCAACGCAAATACATGCAACGGCGAGGAAAATTACAGGCACACCCGCCGTATAGCCGAAGAACTCGCTTCCCGCCTTAACCTGAAACCGAACCAGGTATTGACGGCATCCACAGGTATAATCGGCAAACCTCTCCCCTATGAGAAGATACTCCGCGCAATACCCGTTCTGGCAGAAAAGTTGAGCACGGAAAGCCATGCCGAAGCGGCAAGAGCCATCATGACGACGGACCGGGTCATGAAGGAATCACAGGTTGAAACCGGCATCGCCGGCAGGCGCGGCAGGGTAACAATAGGTGGAATGACCAAGGGCGCCGGCATGATAAATCCTTGCATGGCAACGATGCTCGGATTTATAACAACCGACGCGGTGATAGATAGAAACGCCCTGCAATCCGCCCTTAAGGAGGCCGTCGAGGATTCCTTCAACATGATTACCGTTGACAACGATACCAGCACCAACGACATGGTGGTATGTCTTGCCAATGGAATGGCCGGCAACGGGAAGATACGCAAAGACACCGATGAATATGTACAGTTCTCGTCTTCCCTGAAGGAGGTATGCACGAACCTTGCCAAGATGATAGCCGCCGACGGCGAAGGAGCGAGGAAGCTTATAGAAGTCCGTGTAAAAGGCGGATGGTGCGTTAAGGATGCGAGAAGGGTCGCAAAAAAGATAGCGGGCTCCAATCTTGTCAAGTCCACCGTTTACGGATGCTGGCCCAACTGGGGCAGGATTCTCTCTTCCGCGGGATCTGCAGGCGCAAAAATTGACACAAAAAATATTGAAGTGTCCTTGTGCGGAGTCAGGGTTTATGACGGAAACCCGGTCAACCATGACGAAAAGAAACTCCGGGAATTGATGAAGAAAAATGCAATCACGATAGAAGTTGACCTGAAGAAAGGAAAATTCCAGGCAAAGGGATGGGGCTGCGACCTTACTGAGGAATACGTCGTGATAAACAAGGAATAATGCGGTAAATAAACAATGAACTCCTCACAATGAGAGCGATAGTGAGGGTTCGAAACAAAGGAGTGTTCGGGGCAAATGATAGCGCGGATGAAGAGGTTTCACCTTTTTTTTACCGGAGATTCTTACGGTATCCTCAGAAAACTCCAGAAGGAAGGAATCGTTGAGATAGATGCCCTTCCAGACAGTTTCGGCTTCTCCGGGTCTGAAATGACGGAACCTGAAATTGAAAACACCTTCAAGAAAGCGGAGTTCCTGAAGAATCTCCTGAAATCCGTTGAAAGCAGGGATGTACAGGACAAGCTCCTTCTGACGCCGGACCAGGAAAAAAATATTCTTTCCAGCTTCGCTCTTGACAAGATATATGAAAAGTTTTCCCGGGCGAAGAAAGAATCTGCAAGCAGGGAACGCATAGGGAAAAAAATTCTTTCCATAAAAAAAGAACTCCTGCCTTTACGAGAACTTGAAGTTGTGCCGTCCGACCTTTTTTCAATGAAGAATTTCTCCTTCCTTCTTTTTGCCGTCAATAAAAAACAGAAAAACACTCCTGCCCGTATGGAAGGATTTCCGGTTGAAAAAATCGGTGATGCCGGCAGGAAATCCCTGTTCCTGATTATTTTCCCGAAAGAGTTTCGTGAGAAAGTCCTGCGGCAGATAGAGATGCTTGGAGGAGAAACTGTCCGGCTGAGACGCTGGAACAGGAAGGTTATAGAAATAATCCGCAGGCTTGATACGATACAGAAAAGAAACGCAACGGCCGGAGATGCGGCCAACGCGCGCGTCAGGGAAATCCTTTCTTACAGGAACGAAATACTCGTTTTCTACGACCATGTCAATACCCTGGTTCATTACCGGAAAGCCAGAGAGAAACTGAAAACTTCAAAATTTGTCACCGGACTTACAGGATGGATAAAGGAAAAAGACGTACCGCGGCTATCCGCTTTCGTAAGCGAGATACTTCCGGATTCGTACCTACATGTGTCCGCTCCGGATGAAAGCGAAGAGAATGAGATTCCGATAGCGCTTGAAAACAGGAAGTTCATGAACCCGTTTGAAGTGGTAACAGACCTCTACGGCAAGCCTGTCTACAGAAACATCGACCCTACAGCGCCTCTCTCCCTTTTTTTCTTAATTTCTTTTGCATTCTGCATAACGGATGCGGCTTACGGCATTATACTCATGGCCCTCTCACTTGCTTTCGCAAAGAAGTTCAGATTAATGCCCGCAGTAACGAAATTCATGCGTCTGCTCCTTTACGGTGGAGCGGTTACCGTGCTAATGGGCGCTATTACCGGGAGCTGGTTCGGCGACCTGCTTGCCAGGATTCCGGCAGAAACAGCACTGGCTAGAATACTGAACAGACTCGTTATCCTCAACCCTCTTGAGGGAGGAGACAAAACATTCATGTTTCTCGGATGGGCGCTGGCTATCGGATACGTGCAGATTGTGTGGGGACTTATGCTGAATCTTATCACCTCGGTAAGAGAGCGAGGTATCAGGGAGTCCGACGAAGCCCTTGTTCTTCTGCTCATCCAGGTTCTCGTCGCGGCGCTGATACTCTCTTACGCCGCCGCAAATAGAAACCTGCTTCCAGCTGAATTTATCAGGGTGCCGGGGATATTGCTCGTCATTTCTTTTATCTATCTAATGATTGCAAAGGCCAGGACACAGAAGGGGCCGATGATGAAAGCCTTCTGGGCGGTATATGGCGCTTATAATGTAATCGCGGGCAACCTGCTGGGCGATGTTCTGAGCTACAGCAGACTCTTCGGACTGGGGCTGACAACAGCCGTGCTTGGACTGGTAGTAAACGAAATAGTTTTTATATTCGCCGGTATCCCATTTATCGGTTTTCTTCTTGCCTCCGTAATCTTTATAGCCGGGCATGCCGGCAACATGGCTATAAATCTCATGGGCGGCTATATACATACAAGCAGACTGCAGTACCTGGAGTTTTTCACGAAATTTTTTGAAAGCGGCGGCAGACCATTCAGCCCCTTCAGGGAGATGCGCAACTATACATACCTGGACAACGACGCAAAACCGACCAGTTAAAGCAGTCTTTCATCAACTGCATTCCGTTATCAACTTCATCGCTGTTCAGGAAAAGTTGTCTTTTTCGGTATGTCGTGGTAAAATTATATTGATAACCCCGGACAGGGGGGGCAGATAATAAGTCGCTACCCCTCACCGTAAAAGTATATCACTGAAGAGTTCGGGGTAAAGGAGGAGATTTATGAGAGACAATGTTTTTGTCGGGCCGACTGCCGAAATAGCCCAGAGGTTCTGGAACGGCCTCTCCGCCATAATCGGCGCTCTGATCGTGTTTCTCGCAGGATGGATAGTGGCCAAATTTCTTCGCCTTCTGGTCACGAAGTTCTTCAAGATTCTTACCATTGACAAGCTCTCGGAAGATTCAGGACTCAAGACACTGTTGGAAAAAGGCAATATAACAAAAGATGTTTCAGATCTTCTCGGGATAGGTGTTTACTGGATACTCATGTTGGTGGTAATTTTCATTTCCATAAGCTTTGCGGGCCTGGATATACCGCCTACGGTCATAGATGGATTGCTCGGGTTTATACCGAAATTCATACTCGGGCTGCTCATCTTCATCTTCTCGCTGTTTCTTGGAAATTTCTTCAACGGCATAGTGAGAACGGCGGCAGGAAATGTAGGGATTCAAAGAGCCTCCACGCTGGGAAAAACAACACAGACGGCAATTGTGATTTTCGGTGTAGTCGTAGCGCTTCAACAAATAGGTATAGCGGCAGAATTTATAGGCAACGTATTCATAATTCTGCTTGCGGCTTTCTCCTTCGGCTTTGCGCTTGCTTTTGCCCTTGGAGCGAAAGATATTGTTAAGAAATATCTTGAAGATTTCCTGGCAAAAGAGAAGAAAAATTCGGAGGACAAGTAGTAGGTTTCTTTCTTTGTGGGAAACCCATAAGACGGGCGCATAGCTCAAGGGCAGAGCACCGTGCTGATAACGCGGGGGTTCGTGGTTCGAATCCACGTGCGCCCAATATTTTCATTGGGCAGTTGCACGTGGATGAGAACATGGTTCGAACCGACTGAAGAAGCTCCGTTTCGCAAGCTGAGATCGTGCGAACGCTTGCAGTGAGCACAATCCCGTGCGCCCAATATTTTCATTGGGCAGTTGCACGTGGATGAGAACATGGTTCGAACCTATGTTTCCTGTCATTGAGATTGTGAAGCTTGTTCCGAGCTTGTCGTTGAGATTGCTTCGTCATAAAAAGCATTCCTCGCAATGACAAGCAAAAAAGGAGAGATTGCTTTACTGAGCGCGGTAAAAAGCGCTCATTTTTTTTGAATTTGACATATTTCTATTTAATGGTAAGGTGTATTATTAAGTTAAGTTTATCTACTATGGTCCGATAATGGTATAAAAAAATGCAAAAGACCATATTAACTCTCCTTGCAATAATTATTGCAGGTACTGCGAGCGGTCAGAACAGCGTTTCCGTAGATACGGTTCCCCTCGAAGTCTACGGACAAAAAGTATTTTCCGAATTTCCCTCTGAGGCCAGGAGAACGGGGTTTCATGTCCCCGCCAATTATGTGCTCGGCATAGAAGACGAGTTGGTCATCAACGTCTGGGGAGCAGTTGAAGAAGAATACAGGAAAACTATTGAATACGACGGGGCTATATTCATACCCTACATCGGCAAAATCCATCTTGAAGGAAAGAACCTGACCGATGCAAGGGAACTCATACGAACGAAACTCTGCAACAGATATAAGAATATATCGGTTTCGGTCACGACTGGAAAATTGCGGACGCTTGAAATATTCGTTCTCGGAGAGGTAAAGAAACCCGGCAGTTATCTGATATCTCCCCTGACCAGCATTCTCGAAGTGCTTGCAATGGCCGGCGGCACAACCGAGAGGGGAAGTATGCGGAACGTGAGAATAACAAGGAAATCCGGCACACCCTCGGAATCTCATGACCTCTATCCCCTGTTCATGTCCGGCGTACCGCCGCCTGATATACCGTTCTCTCAGGGAGATATAGTTTTTATTCCTCTTGCCGAATCGCTTGCAGGCATCAAGGGAGCAGTCAGGAGACCCGCGATATACGAAATACCAGGGTCTGCAACGCTGAATGACCTGGTAGAACTCGCAGGAGGAGCACTGCCGAATGCGGATTTTTCCAGGATACAGGTTGAAAGAACCGACAGGACGAAAGGACGCGTCATAATTGACATTGACCTACGAAAATCCGGCGCCCTTGCGCTAGAGAACCTGGATACCATCAATATATTCCCTCTCCCTGAACAGCCCTTCTACCGGGTTTCACTCGAGGGTGCTGTGAAACGTCCGGGCGCTTACGGATGGAAGGAAGGGATACGGTTGAGCAACCTGCTGAAGGAAGAAGAATTACTGCCGTATGCTCTGAAAGACAAGGGAGAAATAATAAGAACCGAGCCGAACGGCGGCAAGAAGATTATAATCATATATCCAGCAAAAATCTTCGCGGGAGACAAGGAATATGACATGCCGCTTGTCCCTCAGGACAGAATTCTCGTTTACTCTCAAGAACGTCCGGAAAAGAAAGTAGTGATACAGGGACAGATATACTATCCCGGAGAGTACGTGGTTATAAGGGGAGAAAAGCTGAGCGATTTGGTCAAGAGAGCCGGCGGCTTTACGCGTCACGCTTATCTTCCAGGCATAGTCTTCATGAGAGAGAGTATACGCACGGAAAAAGAAAAACAGCTTGCAACGTTTGTAAAGGAAAAAGAGAAGATGCTGAAACTTGAAGCTACAGAGGCCGAAAGCGCTGAAGAGAAACGGCTCCTCAACCAGGGGAGAATGTTACTGGAAAAGCTCAAGGCAACCGAGATAAAGGGAAGAATTCCGCTGTATATATCCGAAGAAGAAACATATTCAGACGGAGAATCGGACATATTCCTCGAAGACGGAGACAGCATCTATGTGCCTGTAAAACCCGTATCGGTTACGATATTCGGTGAAGTGAACCTTTCGGGTAATGTAGTATTCAACAAGAATTCCGACTTTGATTACTACATACGCAAGTCCGGAGGATTCACGAGAAATGCCGACAGGAAAAACGTCTTTGTGGCAAAAGTGAACGGGAACGCAACGAATAACACTTCCAGGATTGAGCCCGGAGATACAATAGTTGTTCCCTTCAAGGTGAGAGAACGACAAGGAACGATACTTAAAGACATAGTCCAGATGTTTTACCATGTAAGTCTCGGACTGTCCGTGTATTAACCATGAAAAATGGCGAGAGAAAAAACGCTTTCAGGTCGCATCTCAGGTTTGTGCTTTTATTATACATCTTCGGATTGGGAATCATCTGCGGCATATACTGGCTTGTTCCGAAGTACTATAAAGCCAGCGCAAGCATCCTCCAACCGCCAGAGAGGGAGACTTCTGAGACCTTTCTTTCGCAGCCCAGGACCAATACGGAACTCTTTTTCTCAATCCTTACCAGCAGAAGCATCAAGGACGAAATCATTGAGAAGTTTGGACTGATAAATGCATACAGAGTAACAACCATAGACCGCGCAAGGGAAGAACTGGACGAACGGGTAACGATATACCTGACAAAAGAGAAGATAATAGAGATAAGCGTGATAGACACAAATGCCGAAAGAGCCGCCAGCATCGCGAATTTCTTCATTGAAAGGCTCGACAACGCCGTTAAGGTGCTCTCCGTCACGACGGCTAAACAGGACCGGATATTCACCGAGAAACAACTCGCAGAGACAGAGAGTAACATAGCTTCTCTTGAAACGAAGCTTGCGTCTGTCAAGAACAGAGAGAATCTTGCGGCGGACAAGGAACTTGAGCAGGTCTCGCAAACCGCGGGCAAACTAATGCAGGAGCTGTTCCACAAGAAGCTGGAACTCAAAAGAAAAGAAGAGGTGCTGAAATCCGATAGCTTCGAGATGACTATGATGAAAAAAGACATAGAGAACCTTGAGACCGCTCTTTCCAAACTCCTGCGTTCCGAAAATGAATTGCGGAACATCATGAGAGAACTCAAGGCACAGGAAGCAGTTTACAGTTTCCTCACATCTAAACTTGAGGAAGCCAAGATAACAGAGGCGCGCGATACCCCTGTCATACAGGTGCTTGACAATGCCGTCGTCCCGCAGAAGATATACAAGCCGAACATAAAACTGCACCTGCTCATTCAGGCCGCTATTTTTGGCGGTTTGGCAGTCCTGATATTCTTTTTCGACCTGTTGAGATATCTCGGAAACATATAACCCCGGAGTAAAATATGTATCTAGTACTGGCAAGAAAATACAGACCGAAAGATTTTGACGAGGTGTGCGGACAGAAACATATCACGGATGTGCTGAAAAAAGCCATCCGGGAAAACAAAGTCGCCCATGCATACATATTTTCCGGTCCAAGGGGAACGGGCAAGACATCCGCCGCCAGGATTCTTGCCAGGTCGCTCAACTGCGAAACCGGTCCCACAACAAAGCCCTGCGGAAAATGCGATATATGCACCTCCATTACAGCAGGAACATGCCTTGACGTACTTGAGATAGACGGCGCATCCAACAGAGGGATAGACGAGATACGCAGTCTGCGTGAAAACGTGAACCTCACACCGGCAAAGGCGGCATTCAAGATATACATAATTGATGAGGTTCATA